>MFXB01000028.1 GCA_001787475.1 Candidatus Peregrinibacteria bacterium RIFCSPLOWO2_01_FULL_48_20 | reverse complement strand
TTGTCCCATGTTCGGGGAAAGACTTTGTTCATAGCCGATCAAAATTCCGGCGAAGCCCGCAATGCTGCTTGAAATCACAAAAATCCAAGAGATGGTTCGGTTCACTCCAATGCCCACCACCGAGGCCAGCTGCATGTTGTCGGAAACGGCGCGAATGGCTTTGCCGAGTCGAGTTTTTGTTAGCAAGAAATGAAGTCCGAGTAAAATGGCGGCCGTACTGACTAAAACCATAATCTGATTCTGAGTGATGGTGATACCCGCCCCTGCATACACGGTCGGTGTGTAAGTTTCACGCACAAAATTCAATGTGAAACTTCCTGCGATGAGCTGCACCGCCGACTTAATGAACATTCCAACTCCCACGGAAAGAATGAGCAGCGTCCACTGGGATTCGCGTTTCATGGGACTGAAAATAATTTTGTTGATGAGCAGACCGCAGACCACACATGAAGCCAAAGCGGCGAGTATGCTGGGCAGTACCGGCCACGTGAGTGTGATGTAAAAAAGATAGTAAAAGTAAGCGCCGAGCATGGCCATTTCTCCATGCGCAAAATTCATGAATTTCATGTTGCCATAAATCAGGTTCAGCCCCAACGCAATGAGTGCGATGAGGCTGCCTGATATGAGTCCGTTAATGAAGATCTGCGGGAGTATGGACAAGAAATAGATTTATTGCTTCACAATCGCACCACCTACAATCTTATAAATGGAGTGACCTGTTATAGGGTCTCCGTTGGCATCGAAAGCAACCGGTCCGGCGAGTCCGGTATAGCCCGGGAAAGCGTCGAGGTAGCCTTTCACCAAAGCTCCGTCGTTACCCACTTCGGAAACGGCGTTTGCCAAAATCCATGTGGCGTCATAACCGGTGAGGAAATAACCGAGGTACTGGACAGATTGTCCGTACTTGGCTTCGTAACGAGCCAAAACATCTTTCACTCCTTGGGATTCTTCATCCACATAAAGCGTGGCGGTGTACGCTCCTTCCAAATAATCTTTGTATGTTGCGAGAAGTTCCGTACTGGTGCCGGCCACGTCGTTCAAAAGGAAAGGTCCCGTGATGCCCATGTCTTGCATTTGTTTGAAAAGCACATCGGCTTTGGCGGGCGTTTGCGGATTCACAAAGTAAGCGTCGGGCGCTTCATCGGCCAGTTTGGTGAGCTGCGTTTTGAAATCGGTGTCTTCCGGAAGGTATTTTTCTTCGACCACAAATCCACCCAATTCTTGAAACTTGGCGGTGAAGGCGCCGGAAATTCCTTTCGTATAATCTTGCTCTTCACTGATCATTCCAACTTCCTTGTAACCCGACTCGATGGCGAGTTCGGCGAGTTTGGTTCCTTGAAAAGCATCGGAAGGCCAGTTGCGGTAGACGTATTCACCGGCATCGGAAACGGCGGGACTGGATGATCCGGGAGAGAATAAAACGACTCCGGCGGGATCGGTGATGGCCGAAGCGGCCAAGGTTTCACTGGAACAGAATCCTCCCAAAATCACTTCCACGGCATTGATGTCGATGAGTTTTTGCGCGGCGGTGGAAGCGTCTTCTCCGTTACAAGCGCCGTTTTCCCACACAAAAGAAAGTGACATTCCTTTTTCTTCCCAAGCGGCGTTGATGTCTTCAAGCGCCAATTCGGCGGCACGTTGCATTTCAACACCATAAGAAGAAGCGTCGCCGGTCAAAGGACCGAGCGCTCCGAGAACGTAGGCTCCGGATGTGCCCCCGCTGCAACTTGTGAGGAGCAGGGCCGAGAGCGCTCCCAAAGCAATTTTGGAAGAAGTCATAAATTAAAAATTAGAAATTAAATCAGTCAAATCCTAGGTTTTTGCCTTTTGCTCGTCAATTAAAAGGAATTGTCAGACGGCAAACGCGTGTTTTAAATCTAACTGTCGAGGAATTTTGACTCTCGCTTCCAAACGGACTATACTACCCTCTTCTTAATCATCAAAGCATTATGGATGAACGTTGGGATGGGAAAGAAAAACGCGGTCAATCACGAAGAAATTATGAAGATTTGGGCGCTATGCCGGCCGAAGTAGTAAAAGGAATTAACGATCGCTTGGAACGCGTGCTTTCGGGAAACAGTCGGCGGGAAGTTTTTTCGGCCTCCGCGG
This sequence comes from Candidatus Peregrinibacteria bacterium RIFCSPLOWO2_01_FULL_48_20, assembly GCA_001787475.1. Taxonomy (GTDB): domain Bacteria; phylum Patescibacteriota; class Gracilibacteria; order UBA1369; family 2-02-FULL-48-14; genus 2-02-FULL-48-14. The sequence goes on along the minus strand of MFXB01000028.1, from coordinate 13,619 downwards.
AGCCAGTTTTGGCTGCACGCGCCTATGAAATCAAATCTCGCTGTGCAGCGGCAACCCTTCACCACGGTCCTGATGATGTCTATGGACGCGCGTTTACCCATCGCGATGCCAAGGATGTACATCAGTTTCACTTTGAAGACGCCCTCCTGGGTGATCGCATACAAGTGCAAAGCCTTGGTTTTGAAGTCACTCCAGAGACCTATGTGTCGGCTGAAAGCATTCGTGAAAAAGCTCGCAGCGGAAACCTGGGATTTGAGCCTGTCGCAACTCCCATTATGGCCGTGGATAACTGCGTCAACGGAGTGTGGCATGGAGCTCAAATGGTTCCGAGTGGAACCGTGGAGTACCACCCCATGGCTCGTTACGGACAAGGTATTTTTGGCGGAAATCGAGCGCTCCGTTTGGCGGATGGCGGCATCGGACTTTTCCGTCCGGACATGCATGCCGCACGATTTTGGAGAGATTCGAAAAGAACGATGATGCCCCGAAAGTCGGATGAAGAACTGATCGAAATGTTTGCAGAAACGACACTGGCCAATGCCGAGTACCTTCCCGATCCGGGGCAAGGTTCCATTTATGTTGCACCGGAACTTTTTGCTTATCGAAGAGATCTGGGCGTGAAGCCAAACAGTGGTTATATCCTGGCTTGTTATGCCAATCCCGCCGGTAGTATTTTCAAAGGCCCGGCTCGTATTCTGGTGGAGCGAGGTTTCCATCGATCGGTGAAGGGAGGCGTGGGCGATGTCAAAGTGAGTGGCAATTATGTGGGAGGGATGCCAGCGATGGAACGCGCAAAGGCCGCCGGCTTTCATAACGTGCTTTGTCTAGGTAGCGACAATAAGTTTTTCACGGAGACGCCGGTCTCTTCTTTTTTTGCGGTAACAAGAGAGGGTATTCTGGTCACTCCTCGGCTCGACGGACTGATTTTGCCAAGTGTCACGCGTGATTCCATTATTCACATGGCCGAGGAACTCCAGCAAGATGGAGTCATTGACGGGTTTGAGGAAAGAGTGATTCGTCCTTTCGAACTTCGTTTTGAAAGATTTTGCGAAGCCTTTTTGTGCGGCACCGGAGCAACGGTGACTCCCATCGCATCCATAACGGATCGAGTTCCTCGCCATGGAGACGTAACTTTAAAATATGGAGAAGAAAAAACTTTTGAAATGGATACCAGTCAGAATGGAATGGGATGGGTGACAGCTCGTATTGATGCGCTCATGAAAGAAATTCAAGCGGGAGAAAGAAATGAAAAAGGACCTTACGCTGGCTGGATTCGAAAAATCGCTTGAAAAGGCGGGGCTCTTGCGCAGAGTTATTTTCAGTGACAAAATATGTCCACCTCACCACACGCCATGAAAAAAATCCTTTCAAAAACTTTGTTTGCCGTTTTGCTGCTCTTGCAAATTCCAATGGCCACCGCCACCACCATTTATTACGAGGAAACCATCAGCAGTGTGGTTTATGTTCAGGTGGTGGACTCCGTGGGAGATTATTATATGGGCAGCGGCTTCTTTTTCAGTGTGGACGGACTGGTGCTCACGAACGCCCATGTGATTATGGACACCTATACGGGATTGCCCGCCGAATATATTGACCTTTGTGTGATTGAAGACGAATTTACCGTGCCCACATGCGCCATGTCCGCTTATGTGCTGGCTTATGATGAAAGTTACGACCTTGCGATTTTGTACCCCGGCTATTACTTGGATGAAAACGGTGAAGAGTACGGTGACTTTTTGGACAGCGACACGATCATGGCCCTGAATTGGCCTTATGTGGATTTTGCCGACAATCCGCCCGCGCTTGGCGAGACCTTGACCATCCTTGGCTTTCCTCAAGCGAGTGGTTCCCCCACCGTGGTTTTGACCGAGGGAGTGGTGAGCGCGTTTTCCATGTTGGTGGATGATTTGGTTTGGTACTTCACCACGGATGCCATCATCAATCCCGGAAATTCCGGCGGACCCGTGTACAACTATGAAGAATCCGTGGTTGGTGTCGCCAGCGCCTACTCCACCAATGAGCTCGGGGGCAGTTACGGTTATGTGATTTCGAGCGACACCGTGCTCTACTGGTTTCTTGACTTGGTTGACCAAGGCCTCATCAATGAAGAATTTGTAGCGGAGGCTTTTGCAAACGACTACATTGAGGAAGTGGGGACGACTTACGAGGAAACTACGAGTGACACCGGCAGTGGCGAGGTGGAAATTTTTAGCGACGTGGACTTTGGGGATGACAATGCCGAGGCCATTTCTTATCTGGAGACCAATGGCATTGTGAGCGGTTACCCCAACGGCAGTTTCAAACCCAACAACCCTTTGAACCGCGCCGAGCTGATGAAAATTTTGGTGGAAGGTGCCGGCTACGATCCCGATGAGAACAGTTATAAAAATTGTTTCCCGGATGTCGCGGAGGACTGGTACGCCAAGTATGTTTGTTTTGCGGAGGAAGAAGGTTGGGTGGAAGGTTACGACGACGGCACTTTCAAACCGGAAAGTTACGTCAACAAAGTGGAAGCCGTTAAAATGCTTTTGGAGGTCATGAACGTGGATTTGGAAACCGCCAGCAACAAAGTGTACACGGATGTGAAGCTCGGTCAGTGGTACACCAACTACATCAACACCGCTTACGAGTTGGGACTTTTGGAAGAAGATGCCGATTCCTACTACTATCCCGACCACGAAATCACTCGCGGCGCCGTGAGCGAGAATTTGTATAGGCTACTCATTCAGCTTTAACCTGGAAAGACCGCTTCGGTCACAAGAGACTAAGATTCCTTGACAAAGGATTTTTAGCTGATATTATTCCGTACCAAAACCTTTAAACTTTATGAAACTCAGTATTCTGCCCATTGGTAAAGATCGGGAACTTCCATTAGGACTCCTCTCGGAAATCGGTGTACAAGCCGGTAAAAGAGGACTTGAGACTCAAACCGTTGATAGTAATAAATTGTCCGGCAAAGCAAAAGAGTTCCACGTTTTAGGCGCTTGCGCGGAATTCCATGCTCTGGCGAAACGCATTTTGGAATATTACGGTTGGGGTGCCGAGGTGACCCTTCAATAAATTTCCGGGCGAAAAATCGCGATTTACCGTTTGGAGCAAGTAGCGGGAGTCGAACCCGCATCTCCACCTTGGCAAGGTGGCATAATAGCCGCTATACGATACCTGCGCACGTGGGAGTTTAGTCAAAAAAAGGCTAAGAGGCAAGACCTCCTAAGGCTCCGAAAATGACCAGAACCGCGCCAAAAAACGCCATAAAAAGTCCTTCGTGCTCTGCGGGCTTTCCAAATAAAGTGTAGAAAATATCCGAGACCGTTTTGGCCTTGTAAATGGCGATTCCTTTTAAAATGAAATGGGCGCCGACCAAGATCAAAAAGAGCTCAAATGAAAAGAACAGACCGATCAAAGCGAGCACTCCCAGAGTGTGCGAAATGAGAATGATGGGTTTGATTTCTTTGGGGAGTTTTTTAGGTACAAAACGCTTCGCTGCGCGTGCCGAGGTTTTATAAGCCCACCAAGTGTAAGTAAGGATTCCGAGAATCATGACCGAACTTAGAAGGATGGCAACAAGGAGTTTGATGTCCATTTAAAGAGTTTATTGATAGCGTTCTTCGCAAAGTATATAGAAAACATTGCCCACGCGGTAAGGGATATCTTTTTGTAGGACATCCTCTTCTGTTTCCGAGCCATTGTCGTATCCTTCCGTTACATCCGGTTCATGTCCCAGTCCAACGTTGTGAGTGCTTTCGTGAGCGACGGCTGCAGTTTTTTCACACAAATCTTCTTCTTCAGCCAGAAATCCTTCATCAATAAAAGTTGGGAGCCATGGAAGACTGTCTTCAATTTGAGTATGCGTCACTGTGGAATAAGTGATATCGCATTCCTCTTCAAGGAGACCCAATCCTTCAGAGATCTGACAATAGTCGAACTCCGGCGTACAGGCGTAAGAGGATGCACAGTCCGTGTGGAAGCCCACATTCCAATTGGCGGTGTCCTGAGGATCACGGCTGTAAATAGCGGTTTCAAGGTGATGAACAACTCGGTTGTAGGCATCGCGAGTATCAATGTACTCATCGGAACCGTAACTGATCATGGGAACCGTTTCCGGCATTGTGGCCAGATACTTGTTTCGGTTGGTCTTAAGATCGTTCACCGCATCGCTTACGAGCTCTGAAGCAAGCTTTATTGCCTCCTCCACCTTTGCCATTTGGTTTTCGTCAAAGCGCTGCATATTGTCTTGATACAGCACCGACGGCTCCATGCTTGCCGAATCTTCAGGAGACACTATGCAACCGAGCGTGGATGCGGTAAGTGTTAAAGCTGAAAATGACATAATGTGCGCTAGAAACCGCCTTCGGCGGGAGCTTCCGGTTTTGAAGGGACTGCGGGGTCTTTGTAAAATTCTTTCATGGAAAGATTGTAGCGTCCTTGTTCATCGACTTTGATGAGTTTGACGTGTACTTTGTCGCCAACTTTCACCACGTCTTCCACTTTGTTCACGCGGTAAGGACGTAAGGCAGAGATGTGAACAAGACCGTCTTTGCCGGGAACGAATTCCACGAAAGCGCCGAAGTCCATAATGTTCACCACTTCCCCATCGAACTCTTCGCCGACGGTGGGTTCGTAGACAATGGCTTTCACCCAGTTGGCGGCTTTGTCACCGGCTTCCTTGTTGGGCGCCGTAATGATGACGAGACCGGTTTGTTCGATGTCCATTTCCACGCCGCATTCGGCGGTGATCTTTTGAATGGTTTCTCCACCCTTACCAATGACATCGCGAATGTAGTCGGGGTCGATTTGGATCTTCATGATGATGGGCGCGTACTGACTGAGCTCGGGCCTATGAGCGGGCAATACGGCTTTCATGGCATCGAGCATTTGATTACAAGCCACGGTGGCTTTTGCGAGCGCTTCTTTCATCATTTGCGTGGTGATTCCTTTCACTTTGATGTCCATTTGCAAAGCGGTGATTCCGTCCGGCGTGCGAGCCACTTTGAAATCCATATCGCCGGCAAAATCTTCAAAACTTTGAATGTCCGTGAGGATTTTGTAAGCGCCTTTCCCGCTTTGTTTGAATTCGTCGCTGCACACAAGACCCATGGCCACGGCTGAAACAGGTTTTTTAATGGGCACTCCGGCGTCCATGAGCGAGAGGGTTGAACCGCAAACGCTGGCCATGGAGCTGGATCCGTTACAGGTCATAATTTCCGAAACCACCAGGATGGTGTAAGGGAAGTCTTCTTTGCCGGGGATTACTGGAATGAGGGCGCGTTCCGCGAGAGCACCGTGTCCGATTTCACGTCGGCTGGGACCGCGAAGGCCTTTTACTTCTCCCACGGAATAAGGCGGGAACACATAATAGTGAATATAACGTTTTTCGGTGTCCACTTCCATGGAGTCGATGATTTGCGCATCGCCCGGCGCACCGAGAGTGGTGAGCGTGAGGGCTTGAGTTTCTCCGCGTTGGAAAAGAGCGCTTCCATGCGTTCGAGGAATGAGACCCACTTCAATGGTGATGGGGCGCACTTCGTCAAGACGGCGACCGTCGAGGCGCGTTTCGTTTTCGAGAATATTTTTGCGCATAGCGTTGTCCAAAGTCTTGGTCACTCCCGCCAAGAGTTCTTCTTTCGTGCGGGTTTCGGATTCGATTTCGCCAGCAAAATGGGTAAGCACTTTTTCTTCAATCGAATGAATGGCCTGTTTAATGGCGGCTTTTCCGGTTCCGTTGTAGGTATTGAGATCTTCTTGAGAGATCACGCCCGCAACAAGATCCAAAATTTCATCGGAGGCTTTGGAAACGGTGTAGGTTCGCGCCGTGGGATTCATTTTTCCCACAAGTTGCATTTGAATCGCGCAAATTTCCTTAATGGTTTTGTGCGCGAGTTCGAGCGCTTCGAGTATTTTTTCTTCGGACACTTCGTTGGCTCCCGCTTCCACCATGGTGATGGCGTCGGGGGTTCCGGCCACGAGCAAATCGAGCTCGCCGCCCGCCATTTCTTCAAAAGTCGGGAAAATAATAAATTCTCCGTTCTTCATTCCGATTCGTACTCCGGCCAAAGGTCCGGCAAAAGGCAAACCGGCGATGAGCATGGCGGTGGACATTCCGGTGATGGCCAAAACGCCCGTTTCATTGACAAGATCGGCGGAAAGCACGGTGGCGATTCCTTGCGTTTCATTGGTGATTCCTTTCGGAAAGAGTGGCCTGATGGGCCTATCGATAATGCGAGCCTTCAAAACGGCTTCGTCACTGCTGCGACCGTCGCGCTTCATAAAACGGGAGCCTTTGATTTTTCCGGAAGCGTAATAGCGTTCCTGATATTCAATGGTTAAAGGGAAAAAGTCCGCTTCGGGTTTTCCTTCTTCGGCCATCATGGCGGTGCACAAAACAATGCTTTCACCAAATTGGACGGTCACGGCGCCGTTTGCTTGTAAAGCCAAACGTCCGGTTTCGAGTTTGAGCTTGCGTCCGGCAAGCTCGGATTCAACAGAATGTATAGACATAGGATCTGAGTAATAAGGGTATAAATGCGCACGATTGCGCTTGGCCCCTACTCAGGAAGAGGTTTCAAGAGTTCTCACCTTCGCCGTAGTGAGACTTCTTGTGATCTCGCCCTGAATATTGGGCATTGTGTCGCTTCGCGACGGTTTTTATAAACTGCACTCCGTGCAGTGGTTATTTTCTGATATCGAGTTTACCAATGAGCTTTGTATAATCCTCTTGATTTTTCGTTTTCAAATATTGAAGGTGACGGCGTCGTTTCCCCACGAGCTTGAGAAGTCCCTGACGAGAATGAATATCATTCTTATGGCTTTTCAAGTGATCCGTGAGTTGATTGATACGAGTGGTCAAAATAGCGGCTTGAACCTGGGCACTGCCCGTGTCTTTTTCATGGGTGCCGTATTTCTTGATGACTTTCTTTTTTGAGTCGTGATCCATAAAGCGGAGGCATTTTAGAGGAGGTTTTTCATTTTGGCAAGGTCAAATCCAACGTTTGATCTTAAAGAAGAAGAGCATGAGCAGTAAAAGAGCCGCCATCCCTCCCGAAATATAGAAGAACATGGCGGGCTGTGCGCCACCCGGCAACTCCACATTCATCCCGTAAAGTCCCGCCAAAAGGTTGAGCGGCAGCATGACCACCGAAAAAACCGTGAGGGTCTTAATCACATTGTTTGTGGTGTGGGAAATGATGGATTCGTTGGTGTCCTGCAGGGATTCAATCAATTCTTTGAGGTTTTCCAGGTTGTTCCAGATTTTTTCCACTTTATCGAGCACGTCGTCAAAATAAACTTCCAGGCTTTCGGGCAGGAATTTTTTGTTCTTGTGTTCCATTTGGGCGATGACCGTTCGCAGAGGCGCCATGGTTCGGCGGAAACTGATAATATTTTTCTTACTGATTAAAATTTCCTTCAAAAGATCGCGTTGACCGGTGAGTGAGAATGCTTCCTGTTCCAAAGTGGTCACGTTGCCTTCAATTTGATCGAGCAAGGGGAAAAGACCGTAAAACAGGTGGTCCACCACCTCGTACAGAAGGTAACCGCTGGTTTTCCCCATGAGCTCTTTTCGTTTTGCGGCGTTTTTTTCGGCATCGTCATAAAGATCGATGAGCGGCTTCAAAAGTCCCCAATGAATGGTGATGACCACATCGTTCTTTATAAAGATATCGACTTCCTCCGCCATGATGCGTTGTCGGCGTTTGTCCTGATAAGGAAAATGAAGAATGATAAAAAGATAGTCGGAGTATTCATCGATTTTGGATCGTTGATTTTCCGTGAGACAATCTTCAACGTCGAGTTCGTGGAATCCGTACTTTTCTTTAAGCACTTGAAGTGTCTCGTTGTCGGGGTCCTGGACATCAATCCAAGTGAGTTTTTCAAGAGTAATTGTGCGTTGCATGCGAGGATTATACTCGGGTAGGTGTGGCTAAAGCCACGGTTTTTTTATGCTCACCTTTGGTGAGTGGTGTGGCTAAAGCCACGGCTTTTCTTTTTTTTTAGGCTCAGCTACGCTGAGTGCATGAAATATCGCGCCATTATTCGCGAAGCATGGGTACTGACCCAGGAAAATAAAAAATTGATTTGGTGGTTTGCGTTCGTTCCTTCGCTTCTCAGTATTTTGGTGGGCATGGTGTATTTTGGCTATCAAGCGCTTTCGCTTTGGAATTCTCCGTACATTCGAAAGAGTGCCGACGGTCACTTTTTAAGCGATTTGATTGAAAAAATTATTGCGCTTTTTGAGGCGCAGCCCGGGCTTATGGTTTTGGGCGTGGTCATTGTGGCACTCATTCTCCTCGCCTATTTGTTTCTGCCGGTGTTCACGCAAGGAGCGCTCATCCAACTGGTGGCGCATATTCGCGCGGGTGAAAAAATGTCGGTGGCGCAAGGAATCAGCTACGGTTTCAATCGATTTTTGGCGCTTTTTGAATACCATCTCTTTATAAAGACTTTCAGTCTGGTGAGTATACTGACGGAAGTGGCTTTCGCGTTCCGCATTCTGGGGCCGGAGCCTTTTCGCATTTTCGGATGGATTTTCGGGCTGGTGATTGTTGTGGGGCTCATCCTGACTTTGCTCGTGACGTACTCCGAATACTACATCGTGATTGATAAAACCGGCGTATTCTCGAGTGTGGTCAAAAGCAGCGGCCTCGTGATTCGTCAATGGCATCACACGCTCTTCATGCTGCTGCTCATGTCGATTATCATCATTCGGATCGCGCTCAATATTTTGGTCACGCTTTTGGTGCCCGCTCTGGTTTTGGCGCCGATCTTTTTGTTCACGAGTTTAACGCTCGTGAAAATCGGAGCGATCATAGGGGCGCTGGTGGGCGTGGTGGTTTTGTACTTCGCTTCTTACTTTTTGGGAGTTTTTCACGTCTTTGCCATCACGGTTTGGACTTTTACTTTTCTTGATCTCACGCGGGAGGAAACTCAAGCCGTGGACTTACATGAAGCTGCGGTCCACCATGAGGAATAGGCCGTAGAGCACGCTGAAAAAAAGCATGCGTCTCACCATGCCGCTCCAGTTCGGTTTGAACACGAGTGGTTTTCTGGAGCGTTTTCTTGCAAATTGAAAGAGGGTGATTTCAAACGCGTAGGAAAAGAGGACGAGTCCGATCCAATAAATGACCAAGTACTTTGAGAAATAAAGTTCTTCCATCCAAGCGGAGAGCGCCGCCGGCTCCAGCGCGGTGAAGAATGTGCTCAAGTAGGCGATGAGGGACAAATGCAAAATTTGGTCGATAAAAAACGGGACGGTGCTTTTCTTTTTTTGATTGTAACGGAGGTCGAATTCAACCTTCAAAATGTCTTGCGCGAAATGGGTGGCAAAAATAATTCCCACCGCAATCCATGTTTCGGCGTGGCGCCAAAAAGGAAAAAGGAAGAGTGCCGTGAACGCCGAAATGATGCACACATGTTCAAAAGTCCCTCGCCAACTTTTATACTTTTTCTGAATAAGGTCATTCGATTGACAAACGAAGTCCCCGAGGAGATGGGCCAAGACGATTTCCAAGATGATCATGAGGAAGGTGGGTTAAGCGGCGTTCGACTGATTTTGAGCTTTTCGCGCTCGGTAGGCCTCTTCCACTTTTTGAGCGATGGGCGGGCTTTTTTGCATGAGCGCGGCGAAGTCTTCCTTATTTAAAACAAAAATTTCACAGTCGGACAAGGTTTCCGCACCGGCATTTCTGGGCTCCGATTCAATGAGTGCCATTTCTCCGAAAAAATCCCCCTCTCCCAGATTGGCCAAATCGCCTTTTTCGTCGTAAATTCTCACCACTCCGGACTTGATGATGTACATGGCAGACCCCAAAACGCCCTTTTCAAAGAGTTTGTAGTGGGCCGGAAAGTATTGCATCATAATATGCTCGATAATCGAGAGATGCTGCTCTTCCGTCAAACTTTGGAAGAACGGCACGGTCTTAAGAATGGTCAAAAGGAGGTTCATAAGTGGCAATTTAATCTTTATATTATAACAGATTTTGGAAGGTTTTGCCAGAAGGTGGTGGATGGGCTGAGCATGGTGGCGCGCCTAGCCGCCCCTGTGCACATTCACAAGCTCGTCGATCAGTGACGCGGCTCCTCTTTCGGCGGGATAGTTTCTTAAGCGCCAGTGCTCCGGCGGAAGTTCTTCGTTTTCAATGTAGCCTTGGTGAGCCAGTCTTTCATGATCGGTACAGAGGAGGTGCAGCCGGTCCGGGTCGTGGATGTTTTCCAGCGCCCAACGTTGGGTGTGGTGCAGAGAAGTTCCGGGCTTGGTGCAGGTTGGAAAAGCGCAAAGGTCGTTTGTCCTTTCACGCACAAACTGTTCAATGGCGACCGGAATATGACGGGAGTGGGTGGAGACGGCTTGCGGCTTCCGTGCCTCTTCACGAGCTTCCAACATCTCTAAAAACTCTTCCAAAACTTCATTAAAATCAGCCCTTTTCTTCAATTGATTGAATTTACTTGCAAGTCTTGGGAAAGTTTCAAATTCAACGGTTGTTTTTTCAGGTTGGAAGTTACGGTCGACCGCAGTTTCCAATCTGGAGTTTTGTACAAGAACCTTCAAAGCAATCTGAGGGAGCGTAACAACACGATCAGCCCAGTCGCCGTCCGTTTCGTGAGTGGCAACGTAGGCTACTCGTTCAAGCTTGGTCCAACTTTGAGCGCCACTCTCCAAAAGTTCTTTGAGCTGTGGTTTATCTTCCAGTTTTCTCGCAACCCTAAGAACGGTATCCACGGACTCCTTGCTCATTCCCGCGAGCTTGGCGGCAAATTCATAAATACTGCCACAACGGCGACGACGGTACAGCCCGCGCCGCTCCACTTCCGGCAGCAAACCTGCAAATCGCCTCCGCCAAAATCGTGCCTTTTGGCCGTATTCTTTGCAAAGGGCGTATAAATCTTTATCCGAGAGTTTTGTAAATTTCATGGTAAAAGGTTAAGGGTCATCATTCTACCACAATGGGTGAGGGCGCGCTCACTTTTCACCTGGACAGAAATCGCAAAAGAATGGTGGTTACAGGTTGGGGAAAGCCCGTGCAAAACAGTCTAATTGACCAAAACTATCTTTCGTGTTATAATGTACAGATTAACCTGAATCTAATGAGTCTTTTTACAGATCTCCCCCAGCGAACCAAGCTCCTGATTGTGGCCAGTGCCATGTTCCTGATTACGCTTTCAATGGGACTGCTGGTTTTTGGAACGAATCTCATCACTCCTGAAAATTCCCTCTACGATATGGCCAAAGGAAGCGTCCGAGCGGACATGCTCTACATCCAACCTGAGGAAGGCGGGCATTAGTCGCATTGATTCCGGAGCCTGTCACCAGTATGATTTTTGCCATGAAGTCTTACGAGGCAAGCGAAGTCGAAAAGAAATGGCAAACGCGCTGGCGAGAGAGCGGCATTTTCAGGGCGGATTTGGCAAATCCCGGCCGTCCCAAGTACTACAATGTGACCATGTTCCCCTACCCGAGCGGGGACAAGCTGCACATTGGGCACTGGTACAATTACGGGCCCGTGGACACCTGGGGACGTTATATGAAAATGAAGGGTTTTGAGGTTTTTCAACCTATGGGATTTGATTCTTTTGGCCTACCTGCGGAAAATTACGCCATTAAGACAGGCGTGCATCCTGCTAAGACCACGCGAACGAATATTGATTACATGAAGAAGCAGATTGAAGCGATTGGTGGCATGTTTGACCTGGATGTGAACCTGGAAACCTCCTCACCGGAATATTACAAATGGACGCAGTGGGTATTTTTGAAGCTCTACGAAAAAGGGCTCGCCTATCGAAAGGAAGCGCCCGTGAACTGGTGCCCGAGCTGCATGACCGTGCTGGCGAACGAGCAAGTGGAAGACGGCAAGTGCGAGCGCTGCAAATCCGACGTGGTGCAGAAAAATTTGCGACAGTGGTTTTTTGCGATCACCAAATATGTGGATCAGCTTTTGGACTACGAAGGGCTCGATTGGCCGGAAAAAACGGTGCTGATGCAGAAGCATTGGATTGGGCGCAGCGAAGGACTCACTTTCAAGCAAAAAGTGAAAGACTTGGACATTGAATTCGAGACCTACAACAGTGTGCCGCAAATGGCCTATGCGGATACTTTTTATGTGATTGCTCCTGAGCATCCTCTGGTGGCGCAGTTGGCGAAAGGCACGGAGCACGAAAAGAAAGTTTTGGCCTTCGTGGAAGACGTCAAAAAAAGGAAAATGGCAAATAAGTTTGATGTGGAAGGCGCGCTCGAAGGAATTTTTACGGGACGCTATGTGGAGGATCCTCTCGGAAACGGAGATTTGCCCATTTGGATAGCGAGTTATGTGGTGGCCGATTATGGAACGGGGATTGTGAAATGCAGCGCTCACGATGAACGCGATTTCAATTTTGCTCGAAAATACGATATTCCGTTGAAAGTGGTGCTCGTGCCAACGGACTTGCCCAGACGCGTGCGTGTGGAAAGTTTTGTGGAATTTTTTAGGGAGGAAGATGGTGTTTTATTGGAGCCGAAAGAGTTTGCCGGACTCACGTACCTGGAAGCGCGAGAACCCATGATGAAACATTTGGAAGGCAAAGGCTTGGCCAAAAGGACGGTGAATTATCGTCTGCGCGACTGGCTGATTTCCCGTCAGCGTTATTGGGGCGCGCCCATTCCCATCATCAATTGCGAAAAGTGCGGAGAAGTGGCGGTGCCGGAAAAGGATTTGCCGGTGGTGCATCCGCACATTGAAGATTATGTGCCGAAGGGCACTTCCCCCCTGGCGACAGTGGCCGAGTTTGTAAATGTGAAATGTCCAAAATGCGGAGGGCCGGGCAAACGCGAAGTGGATACCATGGACACGTTTGTGTGCAGCAGTTGGTACTTTTTGCGCTATCCGGATGCAGCGAATGCGAAAGAGGCTTGGTCAAAAAAAAAGGTGGACACTTGGATGCCGGTGGATATGTACATCGGTGGGCCGGAACATGCGTGTATGCATCTTTTGTATGCGCGGTTTATTCATCGGGTGATGCACGACCTCGGTTATGTTTCGACGAAGGAACCGTTCAAGCGATTGGTACATCAAGGCATGGTGACGAAAGACGGCGCGAAGATGAGCAAGTCGAAAGGCAACGTGGTGAGCCCCGACGAATTTGTGGCCAAGTACGGAAGCGACATATTCCGTATGTATTTAATGTTTATGGGACCTTTCACGGAGGGCGGCGATTGGAACGATAGAGGCATCACGGGCGTGGCTCGTTTTGTGGAACGCTTTTATAGGATGATGCAGGTGGAGGATGGCGCGAGTGCGGATATGAATGGACTCGTGCACAAAACCGTGGCACGTTGCAGCGATGCCGTGGAAAAAATGAATTTCAATATTGTGATTGCGGCGCTGATGGAACTCACGAATGAGGCTTTGCAAAAGCCGCTCAACAAGGATCAAAAAGAATTGGTGGTTCGTGTTTTAGCGCCCTTGGCTCCCCATTTGGCCGAAGAAGTATGGGAAAATTTGGGACATAAAAAATCAATATTTCTTGAGCAGTGGCCCAAGGCCGATCCCGCTCATTTGAAAGAAGATAAAGTGACTTTCGCCATTCAAGTGAACGGCAAGTTGCGCGGAACCGTGGATTTGGCGCCCGACGTTTCGAAAGAGGACGCGCTC
>MFXB01000027.1 GCA_001787475.1 Candidatus Peregrinibacteria bacterium RIFCSPLOWO2_01_FULL_48_20 | reverse complement strand
TGTCTCTGGCTTTATAGATGGATGTTTTGGTACTCCTTCTGGCATAAAATTTTTAGATTATTGGTAGTTTTAAAATCGCCCGGCGATTCCTTGGTAGGAAACCTCCGAGCGGAGAGAAGAGATTGATTCTCTTTTTACCCATTTTTAGACAGGGGGCACGTGACCTGTTTTTTCGAATTGTGCTCGTATCGTACCTTGGATATGGATTTTGTCAAGGGCTTGAGCTTTTAAAGGCTGGATGGCCTGCTTAAGCCATAGAATGACCTGAAATCTGTGCCCAGGCACAGATTTTTACTTAACACTTGTGGATTGACTGGCTGCCCTTTACATCCAAGAGGCGGTTGAGCTCAGGCGAAACCCCGATGCACGAGTGTGTTTTTTGCATTAAAAACAGACATCGAGTTGTCTTTTTGCACGCATCGGTTTATACTGGAGCTATGCAAATTATCGTTAGAAATATCGAAAAGGAGCTTGAATCTAAACTTTTTAAGGGGAAGGTGCTTATTTTATATGGGCCAAGGCAGTCGGGGAAAACTACTTTTTTGAAAAATTTTTTAAAAAAATACGATAACACCATTTACATCAATTGTGACGTGCCGGAGAACAGAGATGGTCTGTCGCCCAAAAGTCCTGAGAATTTGCTCAGTTTCGTGGGGAAACATAAGGTGATTGCCATTGACGAAGCACAGAGGGTTGAAAACATTGGTCTCACTCTTAAAATATTGGTCGACACTTACCCTGAGCTACAGGTAATTGCTACGGGTTCCTCCTCTTTTGACCTGGAGAATACTTTAGCGGAACCTCTAACCGGGCGGCATTATGATTTTATGTTTCTCCCCCCTATGTACAGTGAGTTGTCTTTTTTGTACGAATCAAAAAAAGAACAACAAGCATCTCTCACGAATAGATTGTTATTCGGATCTTATCCGGAAATCGTTTTTCCAAAAGAAGGGGTCACCCTGCGAGAAAGCATAAAACTCATCACCGACGACTACTCCATGAAAGATATACTGGCTTTTGAAGGCTTAAGGAAGTCCGATACCTTGGTCAAAGTCTTGAAAGTGCTGGCTTATCAAGTGGGGAGTGAAGTTTCTTACGGCGAAATTTCACGGAATTTTGGCATTGCTCTAAAAACAGTCGAGCGGTACATAGAAATATTGGAAAAGGCGTTTATAGTATTTCGCTTGCAGCCCCATACCGGGAACAAAAGGACAGGCCTTAGACGTACCAGAAAAATCTACTTCTGGGACTGCGGGCTGAGGAATGCACTCATCAATAGTTTTGAAAACTTGGATGTGAGACCGGATAAAGGTGCTTTATTTGAGAACTATGTGATCAGCGAATTGTTCAAATTGAACTTTAATAGTAAAATTAAAAAGAACTTTTATTTTTGGCGAGCCTATGACGGAGAGGAGGTTGATCTTGTAGAAGAGGCGGATGGGGCTCTCAAGGGCTATGAGGTGAAGTGGAAAAGTGAAAAAAAAGTTCTTCACAAGTCAAAAGAGGCGCCAACGCCTACCGTAACAGTGATAGATACCGGAAACTATCCTGATTTTATGTAAAAATCGCTGTTGAGCTCAGGCGAAACCTCGCCACACGTTCATGAAAAGCGATGGTTTCTTCGAGAGTCCGTGGTGGCGTCTCCCACAGAAATTGTTCGAGTCCGGCTTCGATGAAATCGTAAATGCCGAGGAAGCTGAGGCGGCCCGCGAGAAATTCGGCGACGGCAAAATCGTTGAGGGCGTTGAGCACAATCGGAAAATTTGGATTGCCTTTGTGGAGCTCAAACCACTGGAGCGGACGGAAGGTGGCGGAGTCGGGCTGGTCGAAAGTGAGTTCGCTTTTGCGCGCACGAGTGATGGGCCACGGACACTTGGGTTGATTGGGATAATGCAGGGCGTAGGAAATAAAAAGTTTCATGTCGTTCTGCGTGATGTGCATTTTGGTGGCGCCGGTTTTGGTGTGGATCATGCTATGGACAATGCTCTGCGGGTGAATGGTGACGTGGATGTTTTTGAGGTGGATGTCGAAGAGATTGTGGACTTCGTAAATTTCGAGAATTTTGTTGATGAGCGTGGCGGAGTCGATGCTGACTTTTGGGCCCATTTTCCAGGTGGGATGGGCGAGGGCTTCGGCTGGCGTGACGTGGGCGAGTTCGGCGGCGGTGCGGCCGCGGAAAGGGCCGCCGCTACAAGTGAGGGTGACGGATTGGATTTGGTCGGCGCCGTACTCGTGGGCGAGTTGCCAGATGGCGGAAGCTTCGGAGTCGAGCGGGAAGATTTTGGCGCCGGTTTTTGCGGCTTCGGCGCGGAGATAGCGGCCGGCAATGGCGAGGGATTCTTTGTTCGCGGAGAGCAAAGTTTTCCCGGCGCGCACAGCGGCCAGCGAAATGGCGAGCCCATCGAAGCCGGGTACGGCGTTGACGACATAGTCCGCTTGCTCAATCAAGTTCTCGATTTGCGTGTGGATAGGTGCGAGGATGGCCCCTTGGAAGGTCTGCACGTGCAGACTTTTTGCTCCGTTTTTTAGCTTAGATAAGCCATTCTTATTTAAAAACTCGGTTGCTTGTTCGGCAAGCAGTTCGGTGTTTTTCAACGCCGTCAGTCCCACCACTTCAAATTCGCCGGCGAAGGCGCGCAGCACTTCCAGTGTTTGTGTGCCTATGGAACCGGTGGAGCCGAAAATGGCGATTTTTTGCATGATGCAAGCTGAGAGCATGCGTACTTTACGACAGCTTGGCTTGAGGATCAATTTTTTTTACCCATAGCGAGAACCGCGCGCCCAATGCAACCCGCCCAAGCAAGGCCGTGATTTAGACGTGCTGCAGTTCGGACGAATGGATTCTATTGCTTTTTAAGTTCATTTTTGTTATTATTATTCTGTAAACATACATATTTGTAGCCTTACGGAACTAAAATGCATTTCATGGAATTTCAAAATCAGCTGTCGGCCTATTCTGTTTTTTCTTTGAAGGACGTTTCAAAGCTCATTTTCGGTTTTAATCGGATACAGCTGGATCGCTGGGAAAAGAAAGGATATTTAAAGAAGATCAAGCGGGGTTTTTATTGTTTCACCAGTCTGGAGCTGAATCAGAATTTTCTTTTTTATACGGCAAATAGGATTTATGCGCCGTCCTATGTGTCCCTAGAGATGGCTTTGAAGGTTTACGGATTTATCCCCGAGGAGATTTTTCAGGTCACTTCAATAAGCCCTAAGAAGGCGACACATTTTCAAACTCCTGTCGGAAATTTCAGCTACAGGCATGTGAAGTCGAGTCTTTTTTGGGGGTATCGGCTGGTTGAGTTTGGCAGGCAGAAAATACTTTTAGCCGACCCTGAAAAGGCGGTCTTGGATTATCTGTACGTGAATTCGAAACTTAAGACCGCAAGTGACTTTTTGGCGATGCGCATTAATGTTGATGAGTTCAGGAGTCAGATCAACTTCGAGAAGTTTCAAAAGTATTTAGAAACTTTTAACAATAAGCAGCTTACTAAGCGCTCAAAAATATTCTTAAGCACCTTTCAGCATGATCACTCTTGACCAAATATTGGCTGCCTATCCGGAGAATCTAAGGGCTTTCAAGGAAAGTATTTTGAAGGAGTATTTGCAGTACAAGATTTTGAATAGCATTTTTAACAGTGAGTATGCGAGTAAATTGGCGTTCCTCGGCGGTACCGCTCTTCGCATTGTTTATGGAAGTACGAGGTTTTCCGAGGATTTGGATTTTGATAATTTTGCCTTGAGTGAGCGGGAATTCACCGATTTAAGCAAGATTATTCAAAAGGATCTCACGCTTGAGGGGCTTGAGGTGGAAGTGAATACGGTTACCCGAAACGCCTATCGCATCAAAATTCGTATTCCAAACTTGCTCTTTGATTCCGGCCTCGCGGCAATAAGTGCGCATAAGATTCTGATTCAAGTGGATACTGTTCCGCAGCATTTTGAGTATGAGGTGGAAAAGCCTCTGCTTAATAAGTTTGATGTTTTCACTCAAATTAACGCGGTTCCAAAGGGTTTGCTGCTTGCTCAAAAGATTTTTGCTTCGGTGAACCGCAAGCGAACCATGGGGCGTGATTTCTTTGATATTGTTTTTTTGCATGGAATTGGGGCTCAGCCGGATTTTGTATATTTGAAGAAAAATATAGGAATTGACAATCGAGAGGATTTAAAAAGGTTTATGCTTGAAAAGACGGCTTCAATGAATTTTGAGGATTTGGCTCGGGATGTTGAGCCACTGCTATTTGATCCGAGAGACAAAAAGAAGGTCTTGTTGTTCAGGGAATTTGTTAATGAGTTTTAAAAGTTCCGGCACCAATTCCGCTTCCGGCACGTTGGCCTTGTAAAGTTCGCCTTTGTAGTAGAGGGCGCCGGCTTTGCGGCCACCGGCGATGGCGAAGTCGGATTCTTTGGCTTCACCCACGGCGTTCACCACGCAGCCCATCACGGAAACCCGGATGGATTTTTTGAGGTGTTTGAGGGCGACGGAAACTTCCTCCACCATTTTTTCGAGATCGATTTCGATGCGGCCGCAGGTGGGGCAGGCGACGATGTCCGGTTCTTTGGAATAAAGGCCGAGGGATTTCAAAATTTCACGGCAAACTTCCACTTCTTTGGCAATGTTGTCCACAATGGACACGCGGATTGTGTCTCCAATGCCTTGCGAGAGGAGAGTTCCAATTCCGACGGCGGATTTGATGGCGCCGGGCAAAGTGGGACCGGCTTCCGTGACGCCGAGATGGAGAGGTGGGGGCGGGAGGGAGCCTGCGCTTTGCGCAGTGGCAAATTTTTGATAAGCCTCAATCATGGTGGGCACCCGAGAGCTTTTGAGCGACACGACAAAGTTGCCAAAACCCAAGTCTTCCACAAATTTCACCCAACGCAGGGCGGATTCCACGAGAGCGTCCGGCGTGGGCGCGCCGTATTTCGCCCACAGATCTTTTTCGAGGGAGCCGGCGTTTACGCCGATGCGAAGGGCGGCGTTTTTTTTCTTGGCGAGAAGGATGACTTTTTCGAGGTAGGAGCGGTCGAAAAAGTTGCCGGGGTTGATGCGGATTTTGTCCGCGCCGTAGTCGAGCGCAGCGATGGCGAGGCGCGGGTCGAAATGGATGTCGGCCACCAGCGGAATCTTTATTTTTTCTTTGATGAGCGGGATGGCTTTGGCGGCATCAAAGTTCGGCACGGCCACGCGCACCAAATCGCAGCCGGCGTCTTCCACGGTTTTAATTTCGGCGACCACGGCGGCAACGTTCTCCGTCTTGCCCATCGTCATGGTTTGGATGGCAACGGGATGCTCGGAACCCAGCTTAAGGGTACCGATTGTGCAGGTGCGGGTTTTGCGTCGGAGAATACTCATTGTTATAAGCTCACCTTTGGTGAGTGTTGTCAATGTAGAACCAGCCTAAGGTAAAGTTAGGCGGACCGCAAGCGTTTGTGCTAACATGCCACCGAGAATTTAATCATTTAATTCACTACTATGAAAAAGTTTTTGATTGTCTTCTTGGTTGTACTTGTTGTTGGTGGGCTTGCTTATGCCGCTACTTCTGGATTTTACTTGAAAGGCGCGTTCCGTCCCGGCTCTATTAAACTACCTACTGTTGCAACCGACCCTCAAATAACTGTTAGCGTTTCCAGGTCGACTCCAGCTTCAGGTTCGATTACGGCTGGAAGTTCGAGCGTGCCGTTATCAACTTTTACATTTGCAGCTTTGGGGGAGGAGTTTATGGTGGATGAGTTCTCAATAAATGTTTCACAATCGGGTATTACTGCAGCCGCTTTGGGGGATAGTGACAATAACATTTCTTCCATTCGAGTTTCCTACCTTGATGTGGACGGCGTAACGCAAAGCCAGACGTCAATTTTAGTTGCGGGAACGGCTCAGTTTTCCGGCGTGGGAGACTTCTACCTGCCCATCAATAAAGGTGTGGATTTGACGGTGACGGCAGATTTGGACTCAGTTGCCGATGGTGCCACTGTGGGTGAAACGATTCGTGCAAACTTGGCTTTTAACGATTTCGAAGCCGTTGGTCAGTCAACGGGTACCACTTGGGGTCTTGAATATGTTGATGCCGATCTCCCAAATTCTCAAGATTTATACTTTGGCGCAATTACTTACACGGATGGTGACGAGAGTTTTGATTTGGAGGGGGCGCAAAGTGTCAGCAATACACTTGGAGGCAGTCTCAGTTTGACCATTGATTCCAATGCAACGAGTGATAATTCAAACAAACTTCCGGTAGGTACAATCTTATGTGTGGATGATGATGACAGTGCTACTTGCAATTCTGAGGATATTTATGTGGTTACATCATGGCCTTCTTCAACTTTAGGAACGGAGGATTCCGTTACGGTAATGGCGATTGATGATGCGGGTGATAGTTCTTACGACGACAATGATCCGCTACTTTACGCCATGCCGGGAACGGGCTTTTTGACAAACGTGGGAACGATGACGGTTGTTAAATAGTGCTAACGGTTGACTTTAACCTTAAATCTCCCTAAAATGCGCTCTGTATTTAACCAAAGTTTATAAGTAAGCAGCTTCGAAAGAACGAGGAGATCAGGGCTCTGACGGTTCGTCTCATTGCCGACGAGGAATTGAACATTCCCGGGGGCATCATGGGGACTGAGAAAGCGCGGGCGCTCGCCAAAGAGCATCTGTCGGATCTTGTGGAAGTTTCACCCACCGTTCATCCTCCGGTCTGCCGTATTATGGACTTTGGGAAGTATTTGTACCGTCAACGAAAACTGGAGCAAAAGCACAAAGCCGCTCAAAAAAGTCGGGAAATCAAAGGGATTCGGCTCAGTCTTCGGACCGGCGAACACGACATCGAAGTGAAGCTAAACCAGTGTCGTCGCTTCCTGAAAGACGGCAATTCGCTCAAATTCACCTTGATTTTCCGCGGAAGAGAAGCTACACATTATGAGCTCGGTCTGGCGAAGATGACCTTCATCAAGGAAGCGCTCAAGGAAGAGACCAAAATCGACCAGGAGCCCAAAAAGCAGGGATATAACCTTATAATGATCCTTTCACCACTCAAATAATGCGTAAAATAGGAAAAACCGGAAAACAACGAACGCACGCGGGCGCCAAAAAGCGCACCGATAGAACCGGAACCGGAAAAGTGCGTATGGAAAAGGCCGCTCACAAGCATCGTTTGAGTCAAAAGTCCGCTCGCCAAAAGAATTTGGGCGGATCCAAGAGGGTGATCCATAAAACGGACGAGAATCGTTTGAAAGCATTACTTCATTATTAAAATTAAATTTTCACTTTATGACACGTATTAAACGCGGCACCGTTCAGCGCCGAAGACACAATAAGATTTTAAAAGCCGCGAAGGGATTCCGCGGGCTCGCGGGTACACTTTTTTCTGTGGCCAAACGTCACGTTTACCACGCCGGGGTTCACGCCTACAGGCATCGCCGCACCAAAAAGCGCGATTTCAGACGTCTTTGGATTGCCCGTATCAACGCGGCAGTTCGTCCTCAAGGACTTTCCTACAGTCGTTTCATGTACCTCTTGTCGATGAAGAAAATCGCTCTCGACCGCAAGGTTTTGAGTGAAATGGCTATTCACGAACCGGCCATATTCGACAAAGTGGTTGCCGAGCTTAAGTAGTATTCGAAATTTTGCGCCTTAGTTTACTTCGACGGGACCGAAAATCGCGTTGCCGTCGACGGAGTTTTCGGTGTCCACCATTTCAGGAGCGGGAAGGCCGTATTCGGCGGTTCCGCCATACACTCCAAAGTCCACAATAAGGCAAAGGGTGCGATTGGTTCCTTCGGTGACGGTCCAGTCCAGGTCGCGGAAGCCGAGATCGCCGGTGGGGGTGGCGCGCGTTTCGTCGGTAAGGGGTTCGTCGTTTTCGGTGAGAATGGCGCTACCGGCAAGGCCCGCTTGATTGGCATCCATAAAAAGAAGACCGTCCACCGTAGCGGTGACGTTGGCGGCAAAGTTGGCGCAGCCCACTTCAACGTTTTCGGAACCGGCATCCACCGTGTCCGCCTCCGGGCCGCTTGCAAGGGAAACCATGAGATCGGCAGGAGGTTCGGCGGGTTC
>MFXB01000026.1 GCA_001787475.1 Candidatus Peregrinibacteria bacterium RIFCSPLOWO2_01_FULL_48_20 | reverse complement strand
GCTTGTTTCAGCGCCACCAAAATTCCAAAGTCGCCGCAACCCGGGCACCAGTTACACTTGGATCCGGTGTCCAAGTCCGTAAGTTTTTCCAACATTTTTAAGGGCTTGCTCATAGAGATTTAATTTTATCAAGAATTTCCGCCGGATGGAACGGACGACCATCATAGCGAAGGAAACGATTTTCAATAAGAATACCGGTTTTTTCGCGAATCACTCCACCCATTTGGGCCTCGGAGTTCGTTTCAATCAGCAAGGTTTTTTTCGCCGCATTCAAAATCTTCACCACCCCCTCACTTGCGAAAGGCAAAGCTGTTTTGATCTGTAAGAAATTCACTTTTAGCCCCCCCTCGTTCGCCACTTCCAAGGCCTCTAAAATGGGACCTTTGGTGGATCCCCAAGAAATTAGCGTGAGCTCACTGTCCGCCGGTCCATGCAACTCAAACATTTCAAAATCACTCAGCGATTCCTTTTGTAATGTCACCAATTTTTTAGCTCGTTTATCCACCATTTTTATTCGATTCTCACCGCCTTCGTCAAGATCGCCATACTCTTGATGTTCATCGGTTGAAACGGCATAAATCGTGTTCGGAAAACCCGGCAGGGCACGCCGCGAAACTCCACTTTCCGTGAATTCAAAGCGCTTATACTCTCCCGATTTCATGGCCAGAGCCGCTTCCATCGTCATGAGTGCCCCGCGATCCACTTTGTAGGCCACGTTAAACGGTTCCACCGACTGCACGGATTCTCCCAAATATTTATCCGTCAAAACAAAACAAATCATTTGATATTTTTCCGCCAAATTGAAAGCCTTGAGTGTCATTTCAAAAGCCTCGTTCATATCCCCAGGCAGAAAAATAACGCGAGGAAATTCGCCTTGCGAGGCGTGCATCACAAAACGCAAATCCGCTTGATCTGTCCACGTGGGAAGTCCCGTTGAAGGTCCCGGTCGCATGCCTTCCACAACGACAAGCGGCGTTTCCGTTATGCCCGCCATCCCCAGCGCTTCGGACATCAGCGAAAATCCGCCTCCGGAAGTGGCCGTCATCGCTCGCACTCCCATGTGCGCCGCTCCAATCGCCATGTTGATTGCGGCAATTTCATCTTCCGAATGTTTCATCACAATGTTGTGCTTCACTCCATACTTCGCAATGATCTGCATGATGGACGTGACCGGCGTCATGGGGTAGGCGGCCATAAATTTCACGCCCGCTTTTAAGGCGCCGAGCGCAATCGCTTCGTTTCCGGAAATCACCATGCGCTTTGGAGCTCCCGCCACCGCCGTAATCGACTTTGCAAAGGTGCTTTTAAAGTTTTCCTCCGCATAATCGAACCCGGCTTTTGCTACTTTTATGTTGTACTCCACCACGTCCGCGCCCTTTCGCTCAAATGTTGTCTGCAGTACATCTTCCACGGGTTCAAATCCGAGCCCGATCACCGAAAAACACGCGCCCAAAGCCACGGTGTTTCGCATCACTCGTTCCGCGCCCAAGTCCTTGGTGATTTTTGCAAGCGGCACCGAAAACAAAGTCACCCCGTCAGCGTCCACCGCCACACTTTCTCCATCATAAATAATCACGCCACCATCGGCCATTTCATCCTTGTGCAAATCAATCGTTTCTTTGTTGAGCGCGAGCATCACATCGATTTTATCACTGTGCGCATACACTTTTTCCTTTGCCACGCGCACCATCGCCGTGTTGTGCCCGCCACGAATGAGCGAAGGGTATTCCACATATCCAAAAACATTCAACCCTCCGCGCGAGCACGCACGAGCGAACATTTGCCCCATGGTGGTGATCCCGTATCCGGCTTCACCGCCCACCAGCCACGTCAATGGTTCATACACGCTTTTCATATAATTTGCTTATTATCGCCGATTTGGATCAAGTGTATCACATTCACGGGGCAGGCCTCCGCCGCATCCAGATTGCATTGAAAATCTTCCTCCGAAATCTCCATCTCTTCCAATCCGTCTTCGCCCATTTTTGAACCGATCACATCCGACTTTCCATCCAAATCGCTCATCTCCCAAAACTTCGGTGCAATACTCGCACACGCCGAGCATCCGATGCAGTTTGGCCTGTCATGTCGAATACGATATTTTGAGTCTTGGGAAATCACCCGCCCAGCTTACCCGTTCTCTCTTTACAGATCAACCGTATTGCCTCCGGATACGCTTTTTTCTCGAGCGCCTGGACTTTTACTTTTAAAGTTTCAGGCGTGTCGTCCGGTGCCACCGCCACTTTCTCCTGCAAAATCATCGCCCCGCTATCCACACCGTAATCCACATAGTGAACCGTCATCCCAGTTTCTTTTTCATGATTTTTCAAAACTTCTTCGTGCACTTTCATTCCATACCACCCATGTCCTCCATATTTGGGCAAAAGCGCAGGATGCACATTGATGATGTGCCTTGGAAACTCCCTCACAAAAACCGGCGTCAAAACTTTCATATATCCGATCAAACACACCAAATCCACTTCCGCTTCTTTCATCAAACTCACCAACTCCAAATCATAGTCTTCTTTGGATTTTCCCTTTGGATTCACAAACTCCGCCCTTAAACCACGAGCATCGGCCTTCCCTAAAACCGGTGCGCCCTCCACATTGGAAAGCACAATCACCACTTCAATTCCGGGCATTTTGCCCTCGTCGATTTCTTTATAAATGGCATCGAGATCGGTGCCATTTCCGGAAGCGAGAATGCCGAGTTTAAAGATCATTTCGAGCAAGGATTAGTGCCAATATTAAGCAGCCCCATTTTTTCCGCCACGCGTTGACCGGTGGGAGTAACCGCGAGGCCGCCCAAAGCTGTTTCACGGATTTTAGGATTCATCATGTCGCCCACTTCACGCATGGCGCGCACCACTTCATCGAAGGGCACAAAACTTTCCACGCCCATGCAGGCCATATCGCTGGCCGCCATACTAAACACAGCCCCGATTCCGTTCCGTTTGATGCATGGCACTTCCACAAGTCCGCCGATGGGATCGCACGCCAAACCGATCATGTTTTTAAGAGCGAGCGAAGACGCGTGCAAAGAAGTTTCCGGACTGTAACCTCGCACTTCGGTAAGCGCGGCCGCGGCCATGGCCGTGGCGCTTCCCACCTCGGCTTGGCAGCCTCCGGCCGCGCCCGAAAGCGTAGCCGTATTCGCAATAATCACTCCAATGGCCGAGGCAGTGAGCATCATCTCCAACATTTGTTCTTCTTTGAGTTTCAGTTTGTGCTTCGCTCCAAAAATCACCCCCGGCAAAACTCCCGCAGCGCCAGCCGTGGGGAAGGCCAAAATCACTCCCATTCGCGCATTGTTTTCTCCCGTTGCAACCGCTCCGAGCATCGCTCTTGTCGCCGCCTCATTTAATAGCAATTTTTTGTCCCATTTCTTAAAATCCCGCACCGCTTTGGCAAGCAAGGGAGTGGACTTTCCCACCATCCCGCTCGGCGACATTTCCGGATTTTTTACGGCGGCATCAATACTGTCAAAAATCACTTTCAGCCGGTCTCCAAGCATTTTTAAAACTTCTTTTTTTGATTTTTTCGAAAGCTGCAATTCATAGTTCAGCATCACTTCCCAAATCGACATTTTGTGATTGTGGCAATGTTCGAGCAGTTCTTTCGCGTTGTGAAAAATATAATTCTTCGTCATTGCGCAAGCTTGTTAAGAGTACGTACAAATAAAATTCCATCCTCACTTTCGAGGTCAAGAATCTCTTTGAGAGTAAGAGCCTTTTCAATGCTGAGCACACTTAAAACTTTATTTTCCAGAGCCAAATAACAACTCTGCATGTTCACGATTCGAATGCCTTTATTTCCCAAAAACCCCGTAATTTTAGCCAGCATTCCAGGAAGGTTTTCATTCTGAACCACCAGCGTAAAATATTGTTCCGCGCTGTTTCCAGTAAGATGCACATCAAACCCGTTGATTTGAATAATGATCACATTCCCACCCCCGATCGACGAACCCACAATGGTCATGGATCGTTTCTTGTTCTCCAAAGTGATTCGAACGCTGTTGGGATGATACCCGCTCCCCAAATTTCCGGGTTCAAACGCGTACTTAATTTTTTTTTCTTTAGCAACTTCAAATGCTTCCTTAATACGTCCGTCATTGGGAGCAAACTTCATTATTCCCCCTAAAAGAGCCCGATCCGTAGCATGCCCTTTATAAACTTCTCCAAAAGATCCGTGAAGAAGGAAATGAGCTTTGGTAGGGGTGGAATCAAAAATAGCCCGAGCAAACTGGCCAATCTTCGCCGCACCCGCGGTATGCGAGCTCGATGGACCCACCATGATGGGACCCGCGATATCGAAGAGAGAAAATGTACTCATCGGCGCCTGTAAGGCACTGGGAGTATGCACTAAAACAATTTTCTTTGCAAGAATGTCCTTACAAGTCATCAGAAGCAAAAATACTACCTTGAAACAATTTTGTGTTCACGTCCACCGCAGAAACTTGATAAGCAAGAAGCCTTTGCGTATATTGATATGAAACGCTGAAAACGGCACCAACGGGACACGACGGCGCCAAACAAAAACACAACGTTTCCATCGCTCCTTCAAAACCAGAAACAAAAACAAAAAGAAATTTCACCTTAAACGGCTCTACTTTATGATGGTGGTTCTGACAGGATCACCCTTGAGAGGCAGACTCTCACTATCGTTCTGTGGGTTACGCTTTTCACTCCCTGCTTCGGCACAGTGACTTAATCCACGCCAAGGACAGCCCCGGTCCGGCCATAAACTCGACCAAAGTAAGGTAGATGAAAAACAAAAACAGAATGGAGTTAGTCACCATTCTCTAGACCGGCCTTTCCCTCACCAATGAGTCCAGCGCTACGTAATAAAGCGTCTGATGGCTCGAGAGAAAAGCCGGTTTTTTAGTACTGCACGAAGTGCAGCTTACAAATAGAGCGGCGTAGCCGGTTGAGAGTTTAAAGACTGAAAGGATTCACAAATCTCGCCTTTTCTCCCAACATCTCCTCAATCCTCATCAATTGATTGTATTTCGCAATTCGCTCACTGCGGCTGCAAGATCCTGTTTTAATTTGTCCGGTTTCCCATGCCACGGCCAAGTCGGCAATGGTGGTGTCTTCCGTTTCCCCGCTTCGATGCGAGATCACACACTTCCATCCCGCATCATGAGCCATTTTCACGGCCGCCTCCGCTTCCGTTAAAGTTCCAATTTGATTCACCTTCACCAGAATGGAGTTGCCGCATTTTTCATCGATCCCGCGTTTCAAAAACTTAATGTTCGTTACAAGCAAATCATCGCCCACAAGTTGCACACGGGCACCCACACGTTCCGTTAATTTTTTCCAGCCGTCCCAATCGTTTTCCGCAAGTCCGTCTTCCAAAGAAACAATAGGATATTTTCCCAGCCACGTTTCCCACAGTGCGATCATTTCATCCGTACTTTTGCTTCCGCTTCCGCTTTTTTTAAACTCATATTTCCCGTCCACCCAAAGTTCACTCACGGCAGGATCGAGCGCAATGGCAATGTCCGAACCCGGCTTGTAACCAGCGGCCTCAATCGCTTTGAACAAAAATTCCAAAGGATCTTCATTCGATTTAAAGTTGGGCGCAAATCCTCCTTCGTCACCCACGCCGATAGAATGTCCCGCTTCTTTTAAAATCTTCTTCAGCGCGTGGAAAGTTTCCGAGCCCCAGCGCAAAGCTTCACGAAAATTGGGTGCACCCACTGGCATCACCATGAATTCTTGAAAATCCACACTGCTGTTCGCATGAACCCCGCCATTAATCAAATTCATCATGGGCACGGGCAGACGAGTGGCCGCCGGATTCAAATGTTGCCACAGCGGCACATCCTTTTCGGCAGCGGCCGCGTGAGCCACGGCCAAAGAAACCGCGAGCAGTGCATTCGCCCCCAAACGACCTTTATTCTCAGTGCCATCCAGTGCGATCATTTTCTGATCGATGGCTTCTTGTTCCAAGCTTTCCATCCCCACCACCACTCCGGCCAACTCACTTTCAACATTTTGAACGGCTTTTAAGACGCCTTTCCCTCCATAGCGTTTTTCTCCATCTCGAAGTTCCACCGCTTCATGTTCACCGGTGGACGCTCCACTGGGCACCATGGCCCGCCCAAATCCTTTCTCCGTGGTCACTTCCGCTTCAATTGTGGGATTCCCGCGAGAATCGAGGACTTCACGAGCATGGACCTTGATGATTTTTGACATAGTGGAGAGTAAAATCGGTCACACTATTTCATGACTAGGCAGCAGAGGCAAGCTTTGTTAGAATCACTCAGCAAAGCTGAGCGTAAAAATAAAGTGACGCAAGCCGCAACAATTCTTTAACCTTATTTATGGACATCACTTGGCACGGACATTCCTGTTTTACCATTAAGGGCAAAGATGCCACGATCCTTACCGATCCTTTTGAAGGATTGGGGGTCAAACTGCCAAAACTGAAAGCCGACATTGTCAGTATGAGCGGGGAAGGAGAAATGGTGGAGTTGGAAGGCACTCCAAAAGTACTCGATTGGCCCGGTGAATTTGAAATTGCAAATGTTTCCATCGAAGCCTTCAGCCCGAACGGCGAACCTTTCAATATTTTCATTTTTGCAATCGACGGCGTCAAAATTTGCCATTTAAGCTACCTCTCCCATGAACTTTCCGATGAAACCCTCGATCGGATTGGAGAAGTGGACATCCTTATGGTTCCTGTGGGTGGCAGCGAAGTTCTGGATGGTAAAACCGCTCAGAAAGTGGTGGAAGCCATTGAACCACGCGTGGTTATCCCCATGCTCTACGCCGCGACAGAAACCAAACTGAAGATTAAAGGAGCCGAAGAATTCTTAAAAGCCATGGGCAAAACCGAGAAAGAACCGGTTGAAAAGTTTTCCATTTCAGGCCGCAGCAGTTTGCCGGCAGAAAATATGGAATTCGTTTTATTGGCACCGAAACTCTGAGATTCCCATGAAGAGTGGACTCAGAGGAAGAGAGAACTCTCGAAAAGCAGGGAGCGCTCCGGAAAAGATACATGATCTTTTCCTCCGCTTCCTTAGACGCACGAAAAGTGGAATTTCAGAGTCTCCTTCAAATCGCCGCTAAGCTCCCTCCGGGTAAACGATAAACACTTCGGGTGGTATAAGGACGAAAGAAGTGAATGGTTTTGGTGAGCATGCTTCTTTTGCTGGAAAGAAAAACACGACTGGTGGAGACGTGAAATTTGCGGTTCAGTTTAATATCAAACATAGTGGAGTGG
The DNA here is from genome assembly GCA_001787475.1 of Candidatus Peregrinibacteria bacterium RIFCSPLOWO2_01_FULL_48_20. GTDB lineage: Bacteria > Patescibacteriota > Gracilibacteria > UBA1369 > 2-02-FULL-48-14 > 2-02-FULL-48-14. The sequence continues at coordinate 4,937 of MFXB01000026.1, read as the reverse complement.
GTTAAAACTGCACTTCGTGCAGTCAATACATGCGGATCACAGCGGTAACAATACCCTGGATTTCAAGATACTCATCCGGATGAATATCTTTATAATCGGGGTTTGCCGCTTCAAGCCAAACTTTTTGTCCTTGTTTTCGGTAACGTTTTACCGTGTTGCTTCCATCAACGAGCGCCACCACAATGTCTCCGTCACGCACGGGAATAGCTTGGTTCGCGATGACAAAATCTCCTTCCAAAATTCCGGCATTAATCATACTGAGGCCGCTCACTTTCAGAGCAAAAGAACCTTGCGGCTTTTTCAAAAGGTCGTTGCCCACTTCGAAGTAATCCAAAACATGTTCTTCGCTCAAAACGGGACCTCCGGCGGGAATGCTTCCAAGTAAAGGAATACGCGCCATATTGGAAGCGCTCTCGAGCCGTGCTTTCACGGAACTTAAAAGTCCTATCCCGCGAGGAGTATCATCTTTTTTAATAAAACCTTTTTCCGAAAGCCCTTTCAGATGCTTCAAAATGCTGTTGTCGCTACTGACTCCAAAATGTTCGCGCATCTCGCGCAGCGTGGGGGACTTCCCAAACTTGAACTGATAAGCCTCAATAAACTTGAGTACGGCTTCTTGTTTTTTGGTCATTGTGGATGGATCCATAGAAAGGGTTGTTACGAATATTGGTGAGTGCGGCCTCAACTATAGGTGAGTAAACTAACACCGTCAAGCTCCGTCAAGCAAAGTTCAATTGACCACTCAACGAAAAGTGTTAAAGTTCATCCATCTTATCCAATCGCCATGGTTCGTTATCTCTTCGCGTCTTTCTTAACTTTAGGGCTCATCTGCTCGCTTTCCTTTGGGTTTGTCGTCCTCATCCTTTTAATGGCGGACAACCTCAATCTGTGGATCGCCATTTTCATCACCATTGGAATCAATCTCTTAATCTTGCTTGTAAGTCCTTGGTTCACCGACCTCATCAATCGTTGGTTTTATAAACTCACTTTTCTGACGCCCGAAGAGGTAAAAGCCAAGCATCCGGAGCTTGCCGAACTCATCCAAAAAATCTGCAATCAGTACAAATTCAAATTTCCAAAAGTCGGAATCATTGCCGATAAAAACCCCACCGCTTTTACCTATGGAACCGGCCGCTACAACGCACGCCTTGTCCTAACGGAAGGAATTTTCCATTTCCTTAATAAGGACGAGCAAAAAGCCGTTGTGGCGCACGAAATGGGACACGTCGTGAATCGCGATTTTATTGTGATGATGATTGCCTCCACCGCCGTCCAAATTCTCTATCAAATTTATGCGGTACTCATCAGGGCCAAAGGAAAAAAATCAGGGAACGTGAAACTCGTTGCACTCGCCGCTTACGTCGCTTACCTCATCTGTATTTACCTCCTTCTCTATTTGAGCCGCACGCGTGAATACCTTGCCGACCGTTTTTCCACCGATTGGACTCAGCCGAGACATCTTGCGGAAGCGCTTATTAAGATCGCCTATGGGATTGTGGCCGCGCCCGACGAAGGCCATTCCAAAGACCTCCTTCGCAGCACTCGCCACCTTGGAATTGTCGATGTAAAAAATGCCAAACACATCGGAGTCGTCTCTTATATTACTCATGAAAATCCAGATCGTATTTCGGACGTGATGGTTTTCGACCGCGTGAACCCTTGGGCCAAAATCATTGAGCTCAATTCCACGCACCCGCTCACCGGAAACCGTCTCGATCACCTCGGCGACATTTCTCGAGAAAAAAATCAAAGCTTTCCCTATGATGTGGATAAAGCCATTGAACGCATGAAGCCCGATACCGGAAAGCTCTACGGTCAATTTTTTATGGATCTTTTGATGACGCTCGTTCCCTTTTTCTTCGCTTTCGCTTCTCTGTTTGTCTTGCCGCCTTTCTTTGCCATCGCCGCCTTCGGACTCGGATTGTTCATGAAAATTTTCTACAAATATCCGACCGGCACACCCAAGGAAACCACCGTACTCGATGAAATGTGCGACCCTTACCTTTCTCCCGTTCGCGGCAAATCCGTCCACCTCACAGGAAAAGTGATCGGGCAAGGAGTTCCAGGCTACATTTTCAGCGAAGACATGATGTTTCAAGACAAATCCGGCATGACCTTTACAGATTACAAATCCGCTTGGGGCTTTATTGGAAACCTCTTTTTTGCACTCACCAAAGTAAAATCCTACTTCGGCCTCGACTCCGAAGCCAAAGGCTGGTTCTTCCGAGGCATGGGTTCCCGTCTTATGCTCGGCTCCCTCAAAACCAAAACCGGCCTCCTCGAAAGCTATCCCCGCCTCTGGAGCTTCATTTTCGCAACGCTTGTGACCGGCGCCGGCTTGGTACTCGGGCTGAATCCTGGCTTGATTTAACTGGTGCCCCCGGGAGGAATTGAACCTCCATTTTATCCTTAGGACGGATCTGTTCTATCCGTTGAACTACAGGGGCCACTGGGCGTAGCCCAGGATTTCCTGAGCTAAGCCGCAGGCATTCTATACCACTGTCCACCGCACAACAAATCCTCCTATCCTTCAAGTGTTTTTTTGGCTTTTACCAGCGATTTATTATGGCTTACAGCCGACTCATACTAATATGCCCGCATGGAAGCAAACTCATTGGACATTTACGCGAACGGTTGGGGCGTAACAGACGAAACAATAGTGGAAATTTCTCAGTGGGAATGGGACATGCTTTTAAGATTTCGAGAAGCGGTACAGGATGCCGTCGTTACGGACCTGAACGAAAGAGAAGTACATTGGGACAACAAACAAGGCGATTGGATGAGAGCCTCGGTTCGTTCACTTCAGATCGATCGCGGAGGAAATGCGTGGAACACCGCGAATGCCATTCACAAAGTACTCAGAACCGTAGACCCGCGTGCCGCCGAGGAGGAGCTTCGTTTTCATGCGTTTCGAAATCCGAAATTTCAACAAATGCCTTTCCACACAGTTCTTCGAGATGTGGAAGGAGAGGTTAAAATGCGAGTGGCTTATGTGATCAAAGGCCCCAACGGGGACGATCCCATGTATTGGTCGCTGCCGCCCGCGCCGGTGGAAACAGGAACTCTTCCGGATGCTCAAAATGTTTTGGTCAGCTCTTCCGGACCCGATGTTTTTGAAGAAATTACAAACTATTGCCGGAAAAATCCAAAAGGAAAAGTTTTTTTGGCTCCGGGTTCCGCGCAAGTGAAACGAGGAATCCCGATGGAAGTACTTGAGCGCATTCATTTACTCAGTTGCAATCGAGACGAAGCGGCGGCACTCGCTCAATATCTTGAACCCAGAGATGAAAAAATGTCCTGGACGCCGGGGAACTTACTGGCATTTTTTAGAGACGTGGGACTTCCGGAGCTGCGAATCACCGATGGAGCAAAAGGAGTTCATAGTTTAAGCGAAGGAAAAGCTTTCCATATGGCCGGTTTTGACAGAGAGAAAGATTCCATACAAGAAGCCGCGAAATGGCTTTTCGATGCGGGAGTGGCAACGGCGAAAACTTTTAAGCATCCCAACGCAAACGGCTGCGGTGATACTCGTTTGGGCGTGGAATTGGGTATGACAATGGCGGGCCGATCGCTTCAAGAAAGCATGAGAGTGGCGAATTTCATGGCCGCTCTTAAAACTTTTATTCCGGGACCGAACATCGGGGCTGTTCCGGATGAAGTCATCGGCGAAATAATGGATTCTTTGAGCACAAATTTATGAACGAACTCACTCCCATGATGCGGCAATACCAAGAAATAAAAGCCGAGTGCCCGGGCGCGCTTTTGTTTTTTCGCTTGGGTGATTTTTATGAAATGTTCGGTGCGGATGCCATTGAGGCTTCAAAGATTTTGGAAATCGCGCTGACCTCGCGCAATAAAAAAGACGAAAATCCCGTGCCGCTCTGCGGTATTCCTTATCACGCGGTGGAAAACTACTTGGCCAAACTCACCAAAGCGGGGAAGCGCGTGGCCATTTGCGAGCAAGTTTCGGACCCGACTTTGCCCGGCATCGTAAAACGAAAAATCGTGCGCATTGTGACCCCGGGAACCACCACGAGCGAGCAGATTTTAAAAAACAAAGTGAATCGATTTGTCATGAGTCTCTATGTCAAAAAAGATTATTTTGGCATGGCGTTTTGCGATCTTTCCACGGGCGAATTTCAAACGGCGGAGTTTCAGGGGACGGAAGATTTGCGCGTGGAACTTTTGCGCTTGGCTCCGGCGGAATTGGTGCTCGCGCGTGACCAATATGATGACCCGGTAGTGCGTGGAGCGGTTGCCGAGCTCAGCGAAGTCACCGTTTCGCCTTGCGATTTTCGCGAAGAAGCCCAGCGACTTTTAACACGCCATTTAAAGGTCACCACCTTGGATATTTTTGGAGTTGCGAATCAACCCTTCGCCATTCAAGCGAGCGGAATTTTGCTGCGCTACTTACTCGACACGCAAAAAGAAGCCTTGCCGCACATCAGTCGAATTGACGCCTACCGTCGGGATGATTTTATGTCGCTCGACGAAGCCACGATTCGAAACCTCGAACTTACCACTGCACATGACAGCCTTTTATCGATTTTGGATGAAACGGAAACGTCGATGGGCGGACGCTTGCTCAGGCGCTGGCTGCTGCAGCCCTTACTCAAACCGGAAGATATTGAAAAGCGCCACCGAGCGGTGGAGGATTTTGTGAACAAAGACGATTTGCGCCATTCCATAAAAGGGGAGCTCAATTTACTCAGCGATTTGGAAAGGCTCATCGGGCGCCTCAGCGGCGCAAGCGGCGGCGCTCGCGACCTTGTGGGCTTGGCTCACAGTTTGGCGCGCGTGCCCGTGATCCAGATTTTCTTGCGCGACGCATCCCCGGCGGAGCCGGGTCTTCCCTTTCCCCTCCTCAAGCACATTGAAAAACAACTCCGTCCCTTGGACAGTCTTGTGAGCCTCATTCAAAGCGCCATTCTTGAAAA
>MFXB01000025.1 GCA_001787475.1 Candidatus Peregrinibacteria bacterium RIFCSPLOWO2_01_FULL_48_20 | reverse complement strand
CCCGCCACTCATCCATCCTCTCATCCCTAAGGGGCACGGCATCCAGCCCATACGCCTCCATCAGCGGATGCGCCGTCCCCTTCGCCCTATGCATATCAAACTCTTTCTTGAGCAGCGTATCCACCGCCGAATTGAGCGAAAACGGATACCCCGGCGGCTGCCCAATCCCCAAGCGGCGGTCGAGGTAGAAGCAGCGCGGACATTTTATAAACAGGTCAATTTTACTGCGTGAGATTCGAAAAGGCTCCGACGATTTGGGGTCGTAGAGGTTCCGGGTGCGGTGAGGCTTGTAGTATTGGGACATAGCTACATCAAAAAATAATATGACAAAGGGACAGAGACTGTTTTGGAGTCCTTGTCAATTTGGAGTCCGGAACTGGAGAATATCAAATTATAGTCAGAGTTGATTTTTTTCATACTATTCATGATTTGTTTTTTATCTTTATTGCCCATGCCAACTTCAATGATAATTTGTTTGGTATTCAATATTTGCAAAACGAAATCTGCACCACCCTGCTCGCTGTCATAACGTATAGCTCCCTGTCCTTTTATAATAAACTCTCGGTATAAATGTGCTCCAATTGAATCCTCAAGCAACTTACCCTGTCTTGTGAGATAGGTACTTTCCTGCCCTGTAAAATAGAAAAACGACATTCGGATTGCCGGAGACATGAAAAGGTATTTATTCGCTTTTTTGGCAATCGTCATGTTAGATCCGTATGCAGGAATTTTGATCAGTAGTTCAGCCTTTTCCAATGCATCAAAAATATTGGCTATGGTGAGGCGATTAATCTTAAATCTCTCCTCCAATGTATTGAGGCTCGTGGTGTCATTCTCCGCGATGGCAAAAATAATTCTTTTCACTACGCCAAGCGTATTTGCATCAAAGTTTCCCAGCATCGGGAGATCCTGCTTGATGATTTTATCCAAAAGCAAAGAAATCGAATCATATACAGCGGATTCATTTGGCATGACAAAAGAAAAAGGCAAAGTGCCATAGGCCAAATAGGCCCTGATATCGGCGCTGTTCACTTTTGACCAATATTGGTTTACCGGTGCCTGCAGTGCCAGTAAATTATTATAAACATCTTCGGCGCTTGGTGAGAAGTATACGGCCTGTCTGATTTTGTCTTTCAATTTGGGTGGATAAACTCCATTTTTTATCATTTCATATTCGGTAAAACACATGGGGGGCATTTTTTCAAAAACCGCTCTGCGCGCAAGGTTTGTGGTTGTTTGCAAAATCAAAGCCGATGAGCCGGTGCAACAAAAAAATACATTCGTGGTTTTTTCGAATAAAGATTTCAAGGTAACCGCCCACTTGGGATCACTTTGAATTTCATCCAAAAAAATAAGAATAGGCTTTTTCACACTTTCCAGATTCTCACCCAATATATCTTCGTAGGCGGACATCAGTTCCGCAATCCCTGCATCAAATAGATTCTTGGCATCTTCAACAGATAGAAACAAAATATTCTCAATTTTACTGTGATATTCCGTACAGGTTTGTGCCATTAAGGTCGTTTTACCAACACCTCTGAATCCCGGAATGATCACCATTTTATTTTCTGATTTTTTATTCAAAAAGTCATCTATATACTTCTGTATTTTCACAAAAATAAAGCGCTTTGGATGTTTTCTCCCATCCATACTGTGCGTAAAACGCTTCACCCGTTCATTTGTCGTACGGATTTGCTGCTGCAGGTATTGAACGAGCTCTTGGTTCATAACTATTCAGATAGGCTAGAAGGATGCAGTTCTAGTATATTCGACTACACTAGAAAGGTCAAGAGGGCATTTTTGATCTTATAGGGTCGCCAAAACAAACCGGCACTGAAAAGACCCAAACAACCATTGTTGAATTCAAGATCGTTATAAACGACTTGAACGACATCAACCATGAAAAGGACATAAGGAGCAACGTGTAAGGATTTCTTACACGTTCACTGGCACGGCATCCAGCCCATACGCATCCATCAGCGGATGCGCCGTCCCCTTCGCCCTATGCATATCAAACTCTTTCTTAAGCAGCGTATCCACCGCCGAATTCAGCGCAAACGGATACCCCGGCGGCAGCCCAACCCCCAGCCTCCTATCCAGATAAAAACACCTTGGACATTTTATAAACAGGTCAATTTTGCTGCGCGAGATTCGAAAAGCCTCCGACGATTTCGGATCGTAGAGATTTCGAGTTCGATGAGGGTTGTAGTATTTGGACATGGGGAGATTATAGCACGTGCCTTTTTTTGGAGAGAATGTTATCGTAAAGACAATTAAACATCATAATCTGGGAAATAAAGGAGAAGAAAATGAGGTATTGCTTAAAGCATTTTTGATTAAATGCCATTTCCAATATCTTCAAGCTGGTGTGGAAATACAGGATGGACCTGAAGAGTTTAGAAAAATTACACAACTCAGTTTTGGCCCTGATAGTGATAAAATTCCCGATTGGCTAACAAAGTATGATAAATGGTTGGAGGAAAAAGATTATCTGAAACTAAAAGGGATTTTTCCGAAAGCCAAGGCTTTGTTCAAAGCCGATATCTGTATTAATGGAATTAAATACAGCGTTAAGTCTACTGGTGCAGCAAAAACAGCATTGATTAACCATACACCGAGAAGTGGTGTGGATAAAGTTTGCAAAAAATTAGGGATAGAGATAGCTCCCTTAGATTCTATGGTTCAAAAGTATTGGAGCTTGAGGAAATCAAAAGAAATTGGAGAAGATATCAAAAATAGTGACGACAGGTCACCATTTAGGAGCCAAAAAGCTTATTTCAAGCCAATACTGAATTATTTTCTTTTTAAAGGTACAGGCTATAGAGGCGACTCAAGTTTCCCCGCAGATAAAATATTAATGTTTAAGAATCCATCTGATCCATCCACATATAAAATCATTACCCCAAAAGACGCGGTGGACTCAGTTTGGGAGGAACTGACGTTCTCAATGAGGCAGAAAGGCATGCCTACCTCGTATTCACCTGCAAAGCACCCAATATTGGCACCATGGGTTGGATATACCTCTGACGATCCTGGACTTCCAAAAGGCTCTCTTCATGTACGTTCGTAAGAGCTTTTACTATGACTTCAGCAAAAGCCTGAATTGCCGGAACGGCAACGCTATTACCTAACTGTTTCATTGCGTAGGTTTCATTTACAGGAAATTCAAAACCATCAGGGAATCCTTGCATTTTCTTTCCTTCTTTTGAGGTTACACGTTTTACTTCACCATCGACAATATAGCCGTCCCAATTCCTTCTATCGTCTATAGGTGATCTTCTACCACCACATCTAAGCGTAAATCCTATTTTTCTCGGACAGATGCCCCCAAATACTTCAGACATTGTGAGTTGCAAGGGTTTCTTTGCGGGCGCATCAAATTTAATACGTTTATCTTTGAATCCGATCATGAAGACTCTGGGCCTTAGTTGCGGTAATCCGTAATCACAGGCTTTTACTCTAAAGAAGTTAAATGAGTAGCCAAGATCCTCTTCTAATACTTCTCGAATTTTGGCAAAAGTCTCTCCATTATTATGGTTGAGCAGCCCGGTTACATTCTCTAAGAAAAAGGCCTGTGGACGTTTAACCCTCAAAATTTCCGCTATGTTAAAAAACAAAGTACCTCTCGTATCTTCAAAGCCCATTTTATGCCCCGCATTACTAAACGGCTGGCAAGGAAATCCACCCGTTAGAATGTCAAAATCAGGTATATCATTCTCGATGTCTTTAATAGAGTTTATATCTCCAATAAAGTTCCCGTTTTTGAATAATTCCGGAGATATTTTTTTAAAGTTATACTCGTAAGTTTTTCTTGCAGCATCATCCCATTCAGATGAAAAAACACATTCCGCACCTGCATTATGGAAAGCCAGATGGAATCCTCCAATGCCGGCAAATAAATCAATAAACTTAAGTTTTTGGGATTTCTTCATGGTGTTTTTATAGCGTGTGAGCCTATATTAGGTGAGTGCATGCATACCGTCAACTCTTACTTTGCTTTATGTTTTGACTTTTAGCTCCTTTCTCAGTCTCGTATAACATTTTTTAACGTCTTTTTTCACATCATGTCCCCAGAATCTTAACACCGTAACTCCCATCGCCTCTAAAGTATCATTCACTTTTGAATCTCTAGCAACATTTTTATTTAGTTTTTCATCCCAAAATTTATAGTTACTGCTTGGAATACTTAAACAAACAGGACATTTATGCCAAAAACAGCCATCAATGAAAACCGCCACTTTAGTCTTCCCAAAATATAAATCAGGTTTTCCTGTCACATTTTTTCTGCCAATCCTATAACCTCTTATTCCTTTACTGCGTATGTAGTTTCTAAAAGTATCTTCAATTTTAGTATTTTTACTCTTAACACAGGACATACAGTAACTCCTTTGTTTTTTACTGAGTACATCCATAACGAAACGGTCTTGTCTAAGGTTTACAAAATTTTCAATAATTTTTCAATAAAACTGATTAGTTCATTGCTGATTTTTTTAATTTTTTGCGTATCAACTAAAAGTTGATTTCTTTCACTGCTATCTCCTTTTAATATTTTTATGATGGGCATCTGTGATATTACATTATTACTCTTGATTAAATATTGCTGATAAATTTCTAGTTTTAAACGAATTTCTTGGTGGATGGCATGTGATAACAACTTATTTATTAGGGGAGGTAAATTATTTATTAAATATAGACCAACCACATCTGTACCTACGTCCTTCAATAAAACTTCAATTGTTTCTGCAATTTGTATATTACGTTTAAGCTCATTTAATTGAGAGGTTAACAACTCTTTAATCTCTTTAATGTTGCTTTTTGATAATTCTGTCGCGAGCTGTCCATCATAAAAATATACTCGATGTATATACGGTTTCAGTCTTGCATTCTGTAATATTATTTTTTTTGCATTGCCTACAAATTCTCCGTTGGTGAAAATAAAAAAATCAGCAATATTTTGCTCTTTTTTAGTCACCATATCAGTAAATGGCATTTCGAAAGCATTTGTAATGTGATCGACTAAATCATTAATTCCCTTATTGTTACCACCCGCAATATTGCCTACTTTTATTTGTGCCGCATGATACTTTTTGTTTCCAAATCGATCGAACTCTGCAAAAAGAACATCTTTGCCGAATTCTTCTATCCCATGATTGTAGCGAACTTCAATAAATCCCATATATTTTAACAAGGGAATTATGATTTCTTTTGTATATTGATCTTCATCCATATGTTAATTGTAATTTGTATTCTCCAATAAATAAATCATTTCGTAGAGGCGTAGAATCTAGGCTAGAGGGTGCCTACTTGTAAGACCTCGATCTTTGAATCTCCGTATCGCAATCAGGACAGATCAGGTTTGTGTTTTCTTCGGTGTAACCATCTTTGGCGTTGAGACGGTCAAGGACCGCATATTTTAAGGGGAGAATTTGCTTGCAGCTTGTGCAAAGATTGTTTTGGGATACACGTTTCTTCTTTTTTAATTTCATTCGAAGATGGGGTTTACCTCTTTCGTCATAGGTCAATTCTTTGTAAATCTTTCTTCTAAGCGCGAACTCAAGATCTAAGTCTCCATTTGAATACTCTAAAATACTCTTTCGAACTCTACCTAAAAGAGTATTCACCTTCTTCAACTCTAAAGTATTTAGATTGCGATTTGGCATCGAAAAGGTTTTTTACTTCTCCACCGCACTTTAACACATGGCCAGGAGAGGGGTAAGGAAAAGTTAGCCAAGCTTCTTAAGGCAACTTTTTAAGTTCCTCAAAACGACGGTATAGCCACACGATATTCATTATCATTCCCAGTAAAAATCTTTTTGCATGAAATAAATTCACTTCATTCCCATTATTCTCAAATGATCTGACTAAGTCACTTTTATTTTTAAGTAATTCGATTCGGTCTATCAGCTCAGGGCTACCTGCAGCTGCGTACTTCGTTAGTAATTCGTTACACTTTTCGTATACGTCTTGTGCTAAAATTTTACACCATTCAAGTACCGTAAGAGGTGTCCCATTTGGAGAGTATGCATTTGAAGGTATAGTCTCTATGGGAGTATCAACAAGAACTTCTTTCAATACTTCTTCATCTATTGCCAAAGTATCTAAGACAGCTCCTCTCCCTCTGTCTGAAGAAGTTCCAAGGAAAACATACTTTCCCATGTTTAACTTTGTTTCAACTGGCACTACGTCTAAACTTGGAAATGGAAAACTTTCGTCTGGTATCCCAAATGCATGTTTCGCTTTTTGTGATAGCTGTTTGTGTTGAGAAATAAAAACTGGCGTTAGTCGGAAAAAAGCTAAGAATAACCCAGGAATACCAAAGTAGGCATTTGCAATTATTTGATCTCTTTTTTCTGAAACAGTTGGTTCATAGAGGCTCCTTGTTGGCTCGTGAGAGCTTCCCAGTAAAGTCTTTGCATGCTGTTCGCTTTCTTTCTTCCACTCTTTTAGTTTTTCTGGCGTGTAGGTTTCCTCATCATTATCAATTTTAGTCCCACAATTTCTGCAAGTCCAAATACCATTTTCAATTGATTTACGTTCAGCTGTTGTCATTTCCGCATTAGAACGCGGTGAATTAGGGGAATCAACAGCTCCATATATATGACTAGCCATGCCAATATTGTTCACGCTCTCCTGAGACTCTTCCCCTGGACCGACTGTAATTATTCTACATGCAGGAATTGAGCACCTATAACCTACCCTTTGAGCAAGTTTTAATTTAATTTTAGTAGGGAAATCATCTCTTGTCATTTGGTCAGTTACTGTAAAGCAAATTCAATTATTCCCTACTCTTCCACACACTTCACATGCATCTCCTTCAGCGTCTCATCCGGCAGGCTTGAGGGTGCGCCTGTAAGTAAGTCCTTCGCCTTGCTGTCCTTCGGAAACGCAATCACTTCGCGGATGTTGGGTTCGTCACGTAGGAGCATCAAAATTCTATCGAGGCCCAAGGCGATTCCTCCGTGGGGGGGTGCTCCGTATTCGAAGGCTTCGAGAATGTGGCCGAATCGTCGGCCAATTTCTACGTCGCTAATTCCCAAAGTCTTGAAGATTTTTTCTTGGACAATGGGGGAGTGGATACGGATGGAGCCGCCGCCGATTTCGCTGCCGTTCATGGCGATGTCGTAGGCTTTGGCTAAAACGTTTTTGGGGTCGGTGTCGAGTTGGGCGATTTGGTCGTCCTTGGGAGCGGTGAAGGGGTGGTGGGCGGAAGCGAGGCGCTTTTCTGCTTCGCTGTATTCGAACAAAGGGAAGTCGGTCACCCAGAGCAAAGCGAGTTTCTTGGGGTCGCGGAGCTTGAAGCGGTCGCCACAGGCGAGACGCACGTAACCGAGGGCGTTGCAGGCTACCTCGAAACTGTCGCTGGCCGAGAAGAAAATAATATCGCCGGTCTTGGCTTCAGCGGCTTTGACTAGAGCTTCGAGCTCTTCGGGCTTAAAGAATTTCGCAATCGGCGCCTTGGGGCCGTCGGCTTCCATTTGAATGTAGGCCAATCCTTTAGCTCCGTAGACTTTGGCGAGCTCGGTCATGTCATCGATTTCCTTTCGGCTGAATTCGGCGCCACCTTCCACGGTGAGGCATTTCACATAACCTTTCGCGGCGGCATCGGCAAAAACCTTAAAATCACAGCCTTTCACGAGTTCGGTCACGTCACGGATTTCCATTCCAAAGCGCAGGTCGGGTTTATCGGTTCCAAAACGGCTCATGGCATCGTGCCAGGTGAGGCGGGGGAACGGCGTTTGCATGATTTCTTTTTCGGGCACGAGCTCCTTGAGCAAAATCGTCAGCACTTCTTCGTTCAGGCTCATCACGTCCTCTTCTTCCACAAAAGACATTTCAAGGTCGAGCTGGGTGAATTCGGGTTGGCGATCTCCACGGGAATCTTCGTCGCGGAAACAGCGGGCGATCTGGAAATATTTATCCATGCCGCTCACCATCAAAAGCTGCTTGAGCTGCTGAGGAGATTGGGGCAAAACGTAAAAAGTTCCGGGGTAGAGGCGGGCGGGCACAATGAATTCGCGGCTGCCCTCGGGAGTGCCCTTCATGAGCATGGGCGTTTCCACTTCACAAAAGCCGCGTTCGTCCATGAGGTCGCGCAGACGCTTGATGAACTTGTGGCGGAACACGAGGTTGTTCTTCATGCGCTCTTTGCGCAGATCGAGGTAGCGGTACTTGAGGCGGAGCTCTTCGTTCACTTCCTTATCTTGGTCGATTTCAAAAGGCGGAGTTTTGGCTTTGTTCAAAATTTCAATCTCGGTGATGCGTACCTCAATGGCGCCGGTGGCAAGCTCCTTATTCTCGAGTCCGGCGGGGCGAACCCACACTTTCCCGGTCACTTTCAAAACAAACTCGGAGCGCACTGTTTCGGCGAGCGCATGAGCTTCCTTATTAAGAGCGGGATCAAATACAATTTGAGTGAGGCCGTAGCGGTCGCGAAGATCAATAAAAATAAGTTCTCCGTGGTCGCGTCGTCGGTGCACCCATCCGCTCAGAGTAACGGTTTCGGAGTCATGGGAAGCGCGGAGTTCGCCACAGGTATGGGTTCGATACATAGGATGTGAGATCAATATTAGGTTGAGTGCATTGTAAGATGCAATGGCATTGAAGTCAAAAATGAGTTTGGGTAAGATGGGGATGTTCTGCCGATCACAGAACACTTCTGAGGAACTCCTCTCATAGAGTAGCCCAGGCCAGGTGAGTGAAAGTCGCTTTTCGGGATTCCTTCCCGCCCCACCGTAGCTCGGTGGGGTAATATCTACAGCAAATTCCTTGCAGGCCTAAAGGGATTTTGCTAGACTCTAATTACTTTCGGGATTTTCCCGCTACCCCTCCCAGAAATGGGAGGGCCTATTTTTTATTTGCAAAGTTTTAGGAAGCCCTCTTTCACTCGATTGAAATCGGGGTCATCGAGTTGGCCCAAACACCGAAGCACTCTTCTGTAATCAATGGAACGAACTTGATGGAGGCAGGCTGACATTTCAATGCCTTTTTGCTTAAAGTTTACATACCAGCTTCCATAATGAACTTGAGTGGTGACAGGAATTATTATGTAAAAACCATTCGCTAATTTCCTCAAGATAATTACCGGACGTGAGAATCGTCGATCTTTTCCATTTATTTCGGCACCAATATTCTCTCCCAAACTTGCCCACCACATTTCCCCATCAGATACCATGGGTGGTTTATGAATGATGGAGTGGAGCATCTCCTTGAAGCTCATCCACTCCGAAAACCTTTTTACACGAATAAGCATAATTAAAATTTAATGAACCCTCATTATAAAGAAGCCCAAACCACCTTGTCCTGACAAAAACCTGAAATAATCCTGAATTTTTCTACATCAAGCGACCAAAAGTTTTTTCAACTCGCCCTGAAGCTCAGGGTTCGCAACGTCCACGCCAAAAGGAACTTTCACACGTTTGAGAGAATGTTCGGCGGGAATATGGATTTCCACGGTGGTGTCTCCTTTGTAGGATTCAAGAAGCGGTTTCAAGCGACTGAGGACGGAGGGGCTGGTGCCGGCGTCGAGCTCTATCACATAAGGGCCGGTGGTTTCCGGTTCTTCGCCCTTGTCGGCATCGCCTTCCGGGACTTCGGCGGCGCGTAAGGCGGGAACACCCACAATGCGCTCTTCGGCATCAAAAAGATTTTTGTCTTTGGCGGAAGCAATCATGTTTTCGAGCGAAAGGGGAGTAAGGGTATCGATGGCGATTTGAAAGTCTTCGCTGCGAAGATCGAGACGGCCTTCAAAGGAATAGACGTGATCTTCTTCAAGCATGGCGCCGAAAGAATCGTAAGCGCGAGGGAAGAGCACAAAAGAGACGCGCGCGGTGGGATCTTCGAGTTCGCCCATAGCCATGTATTTGCCGGCTTTGGTCATGACGCGACGAATTTGCGCGACAAGGCCGGTGACTTTGATTTTTTTATCGACGAATTTTTCATTCAGCGTGCCGATGAGTTTGCCTTTGCTTTGCAGGTAGGCTTTCATTCCTTGGAGCGGATGGCCGCTGATAGAAAGCCCGAGATACTCTTTTTCCCAACGAAAACGTTGATTGGAGTCGGCGGCTTTCATCGTGGTGAGTTTGAGGTTTTGGGTTTCACTGCCGGGCATCATACCGAAAATATCGGTTTGACCTTCGGACAAAGAGGATTGAATATTTTTTGCGTAGTTTGAAATTGCTTCGTAGTTTGCGGCGATTTGAGCGCGTTCACCAAGATCATCGAGAGTGCCGGAAAAGGCGAGGCACTCGATACTCTTTTTATTGAGCATTTTGGCGGGAACGCGACGGGCAAAATTTTCCAAATTAATGAAAGGTCCTTCTTTTTCACGGATGCGAATGATTTCGTGGGTCGGTCCTTCGCCCATGCCTTTCACGGCCATGAGTCCGAAACGAATATTTTTTTCGTCGACAACGGTGAAATGGCCGCGCGACTCATTGATATGCGGCGGTAAAACGGCAATGCCCATATTGCGGCACTCTTCAATTTCCACCACGATGCGATCGGTATTATCGGCATCGGACGTGAGCAAAGCGGCCATGAACTCGGCGGGGAAGTGAGCTTTGAGATAGGCGGTTTGGTAGGCGATGAGCGCGTAACATGCCGCGTGAGATTTGTTAAATCCATAACCGGCAAAAGGTTCGATCACTTCATCAAAGATTTTTTCCGCCAGTTTTTTTTGATTGCCGGTCTTCACGGCGCCCTCAATAAATTTCTCGCGTTGAGCGGACAGTTCTTTCGCGATTTTCTTTCCGATGGCTCGGCGGAGCAAGTCCGCCTCGCCCAATGTAAAGCCCGCGAACCGCTTCGCAATTTCCAAAATTTGCTCCTGATAAATGGCAATTCCATACGTTTCCTTCAAAACCTCCTCCAGCGACGGATGCAAATACGTCACTTTCTTTTTTCCGTGCTTTCCGTCGATGTAAGTGGAAATGAACTGCATGGGTCCCGGGCGATACAAAGACACCATGGCAATGAGGTCTCCGAAATCGGTGGGCTTGAGTTCGCGGAGGTAGCGCTTCATTCCGGCCGATTCAAATTGGAAGACTCCGGTGGTTTCTCCGCGTTTCAAAAGTTCGTAGGGTTTTGCGTCGTCCATGGGAAGATTGGGAAGATCCACGATCACCTCCGGACGCGTGCGTCTCAAAATTCCCAAAGTCGTTTCAATGATGCTCAAGTTTTTGAGCCCGAGAAAATCCATTTTAAGCAGCCCGAGTTCTTCACAGGGTTTCATGGAGTACTGCGTTACAATTCCTTCCAGGTCGCCGGCGGCTTTTTGCAGCGCCGTATGCTCGGTCAAAGGATCGCGAGAAATAATGACCGCGCAGGCATGCGTTCCCACTTGGCGAATGGTGCCCTCCAATTTAATGGCGGTATCCAAGATTTCCTTGGCGTTCGCGTCTTCCTTATAAAGCTTGGAAAATTCGGGATCGTGCGTGACCGATTCTTGCAGGGGAGCGTATTTCCCAAAAATGGCGGGCGGAACTTTTCTGGCCACGGCGTCGACTTCGGCGTAACTGAAGCCCAGCGCTCTGCCGGCATCGCGAATGGCCGCTTTGGCGGCAAGCGTTCCAAAGGTGATGATTTGAGCCACATGGTCCGCTCCATACTTTTTTGTGACGTAATCCAACACTTCATCACGTCTATTGTCGGCAAAGTCCACGTCAATATCCGGCATGCTGATACGTTCCGGGTTTAGAAATCGTTCAAAAAGAAGTCCATACTTAAGGGGATCGAGTTCGGTGATGCGCAGACAATACGCAATAATGGAACCGGCGGCGCTTCCGCGCCCGGGGCCCACGACCACGCCGCTTTCTTTGGCGTGCCGAATGAAGTCATGCACAATCAAAAAGTAGGTGTCGAAGCCCATTTTGTGAACGGTTTCCAGCTCAAATTCCAGGCGCTCGCGCGCTTCGTGCTCGGCGAAGCCGAGGCTCCCTTCCTTTCCATATCTCTCTTCAAAACCTTTCTCGCAGAGTTCACGCAAATATTTTTCCGGTTTCACTTTTCCCGTTTCAAAATTCGGAATTTGCTGTTGCCCGAATTCAATTTCCACCTTGCACATTTCCGCGATTTTCACCGTGTTTTCCACAGCCTCCGGACAAAATTGAAACGCCTCCACCATGTCTTCCGGTGAGCGCATCGAATAATTGCCGACAAATTTAAAGCGATGTTCGTCATCGACAGTTCTTTGCGTTTGCACGCAAATGAGCACGTCGTGCGCTTCGGCATCTTCCGTCACGGCGTAATGACAATCGTTCGCGGCCACCGGTGGCGCGCCGGTTTCCTTCGCAAGTTCCAACAACTTACTGTTCACAATGCTCCAGTTCGCAATTTCCGGATGGTGTTGAAGCTCCAAAAAGAAAAACTCTTTTCCGAAAATTTTCTGATACTTTAGAATGGCTTCCTTAGCGCCGGGCAAATTATTATCCAGAATCGCCTTGGGGATGACGCCGTTCAAACTTCCGGAAAGACCGATGAGCCCTTCGGCATGTTCCGCCAAAACGGAATCGTCAATGCGCGGTTTGTAGTAAAATCCTTCCAAGGCC
>MFXB01000024.1:3422-10947 GCA_001787475.1 Candidatus Peregrinibacteria bacterium RIFCSPLOWO2_01_FULL_48_20 | reverse complement strand
AAGGACGTTGATTTGGTCGACTTCGGCGGCGGCGGGTTCAATGTCCCCTTCGGAAATTGCACGGAGATATTCGGTGAGTGAACCGGTTTCGGGGATAGAGCTCAGCGCACTTCGTGCGTAGGCCAAATGTTGACCCACGTCGGCCATGAGTATTCCGGCGTCCAAAAGATTTTGAAGACTTTGAACGTCGGCGGGAGCGGCCAGCCAAGCGGATTCACTTTGCAGAAGGAAGGCTCCTTTCTCTTTTGCTTCGGCAAAAAGTTCCTCGGCATCTTCAAACAGCAACAAGTCGGAGCCTTGTTCGCCGGAAAAAACCGACTGTCCGGCCCCTTGCAAAGACAAAAAGGCTTCCCCGGCCAAGGCCAGCGCCTCGCCTCCTTCTTTCTTACCCAAAAAGACAAGTTGGCCGAGATTGAGAACAAGAATGATGAGGAGCGCGGCGGCCACCATGGGGATGCGGCTGAGCCCGCGTTTATGATCCGGAAGTTGCGCAAGAATGCAAATGCGTCCGGGCGCACGGTTTTTGGATTTGATTTCTTCTTTGAGGTCGACGGTCACATTTTTATGCGCTCCGCTTCGTTTCGCGTTGTCAATATTCCGCAAATTCAGGACATGACTGGATTGCTGAGGCAAGTCAGGCTCGAAGTTATCTTCAGGTCCGATATTTAATTGGGTGGTCATGGAAGCAAGGAGGTTCGGGTGTAAATCCCGTCGTCAAAAAGTTTCCGTGTTGAGGCCAAAGTGGTGAAAGTGGACAAGAGTGTGTTCAGTATAGACTCTTCGGGAAAAAATGCACTATTCAAAATGAAGATTTCATCTGATCCCGAAAGGAGTACTCTGAAGTCCTCCATACTGCGTCTATTTTGTCTACCGCTGTACGCATCGAGTGTTTGATTGAGGGTTTCTTCCGTACCCGCCAAAAGAGCTTTATCCTCCAAAAGTGCAAAAGCGGCAAGCGGCGTGCTTCCGGTGGTGAAAATGTAGGTCTGAACATTTCCATACGATTTTAAAACCGTAGTGATCGAGGAAAGTTCCGCACGTTTTTCTCCATTGCCGAGAGTTTGCAGGTTTTTGGCGAGGTAATTTTGAACAAATCGATCTTTGAGTTGTCCCGCTTTTTGGACATCTCCTTCGCCTGTGAGTTCCACCATCAAAAGAAAATCTTTGCCTGGGGTATAGCCAAAATAAAATTCTTCATCAAGAAGGGTGAGCTGTTCGGTGAGGGCTGTTTGTCCAAAAAATTCAGTGAGCCGGCTTTCCAGCGAAGATTCAAAAATCAAGCCGGCAGTGGAGTTCTGTGCCGATAAAATTTCTTGAATGCGCGTGATTTGCGCCGCGAGGTCTTGCCCGCCCCACTCGATGGCGAAAGGCTGTGAGTAAGGAAGAAGAATTTGATCGTACCTCACCAGAGGATGGAAGTAGGGCTCACCGCCCAAAGTGTTTTTGTCCACGGCGGTGAAACTTTCAAGATACCACCCTGTTTGTTCCATTCGGATTCCGGTGCCGAAGGCCGGAAAAATTCTAAAAATCGATTCGAGAAAGCCGGGTTCGGGAATTCCTTGAAGACTCGCATAACGAATCAGTTCCTCACGGGCTTTTTGAAGATTGATATAAACAAAACCGCTGCGAAGTCCGGCGATGCGTCCGCGCACATTTTGATAGTCGGCGGAGTCGGAAAGTTTTGCATCGGCGTTGTGCAGGGATTGAAGCGTTTCCGGCAAGGGCGACGTCACCAAAAAGTCATCCAAAAAAGTAAAACAAACGGGGAGTGAAACAAAGCAGTCCACGCGATTTTCCTTTTCGATGTATTCCTCTCCTTCGGTTTTTAGCGAGTCGAGAAAAGTTTGCGCATTGTTTTGAGAATTGATTTCGTAAAAAGTCGCCCATTCTCCGTTCAAAGAGGCGTAGGCGATGTCTCGTCCGAGCCAGCTGAGTTCGCTTAAGGGACGTCCGAGAAGATCGGATGGATAGGGCGAATTTTCACGGCTGAGCACCAGAAATCCTTCCGTTTCTTCCGCCGGCAAAAGCGTGGCGACATTGGCGAGGGCATTTGAACGCACTACGATGGCAATCCCCAAAAAAATCGCGAGGAGAAGGATTGCGCATAGGAGTAGCCCTTCGGTGAGCCACGTTTTGATCTGTTCGATGCGGTCGGTAGACATGTGGACACAGTTTAACATCAAGATGAGTGATGTCTATACTTCTGAACCTTCCGATCAACTTGATATTTGGGATTTTTTGGATCTGCTTTTGGAAGTACTCTCCATTTCTCAGGTGGATCCTCTTCGTTCTCAATGAGACCGGAATGGACAAGTTGTTCATGTTCGGTGCAAAGAGGAACGATCCCTTTTGGGTTGTATGATGGAGTGATGTTGAAGGCTTGTCGCAGTGAGGAAAAGCACAATAACCCTTATACTGAGCTTCAATCAGTCGGCGTATTAGAGAAGGAATTGGCCGTGAATTGGCTGTTCTGGCGCGTTGTGCGGCGCAGTCGGGACATATGTTCGTTGTTATTTGTTTTGAGACCGTTTTCATTTTGATCAGAAAGTGTATTACTTGATTCAGTGTCATTTTTTTTCTTTTTTCTCGCTCAAGATTCAGCTTCGTCAGTTGCAGTTCTTTTTCCACTTGAGGTGAAATCGGAAAACTGATTGTTCGCCACACTTCTTGACCCAACTCAAAAATATTCTCCGCCTCCTGCCCGGGCAGGAGTAATTCAATATTTCCAATTTTTGTAAATTTTTGAGGCCCATTCTTGATCTGTTTCCGGAGTGGCAAGGTAAGAAACTCGTTCAATTTTCGACCAACCGATTGATCCCATTATCAACTGTTCTTTTAAAGCGGGTTTATCTTGAAGCCTTGCATGTAAACTTAAAACTTTATCGACCGTTAAGTGATTCAAACCACCAATTTTAAAGGCAAACTCATAAAGTGAAGCGAAACCCCGTCTGTTATATAGCTTACGATGAAGGACTTCAGGAAGGAGTCCGGCAAATTTTTGCTTCCAGAACCTGGCATTTTGTCCGTATTGTTGAGAAAGTGCGTAAAGATCTTTATCCGTGAGAGCGGTAAGTTCACGTGATGAAGTCACATTTAACAGTTGATTCATAAAATATGCTTAGTTGCACTACTTTAAACCCTTCGACCTGAAATTTTCCTGAAATAAACCTGAAGTTTTTAAGAATTTCCCCTGCACATGTCCAAAACTTGTGTTAAAATCGGCGCACTATGAAGGCTAGCGAGCTACGACGAAAATTCATCGACTTCTTTGTCCAAAAGCATGGGCATAAGGAAATCTCGGGGGCCAGTGTGCTTCCGGAAAATGATCCGACCGTGCTGTTTACGACGGCGGGCATGCATCCGCTCGTGCCGTATTTGATGGGCGAAAAGCATCCCGAAGGAACGCGGCTGGTGGACGTGCAAAAGTGCATTCGAACCGACGACATCGAGGAAGTGGGCGATTTTTCCCATTGCACGTTTTTTGAAATGCTCGGCAATTGGTCGCTCGGCGATTATTTTAAGGCGGAAGCGATTCAAATGTCTTATGAGTTTTTGACGGAAGAACTCGGGCTCGACGCTTCGCGTCTAATGGTGACGTGTTTTGCCGGCGATGAGGATGCTCCGCGCGACAACGAAGCGGCCGCCGAGTGGAAAAAATATGGATTTAAGGAGGCCGACGACTCGGGCAACAGGCAAATGATTTTCTTTTACGAAAAAAAGAAAAACTGGTGGGGACCGGCGGGCCAAACGGGACCCTGCGGGCCGGATACGGAAATATTTTACGATTTCTATCCCGAGCTGCCTTCGACCGAGCATAAGCCGGGAGCTGCGCAAGAAGCGATCGGAAAATATCCTTACTCGGATGGCAGTGGGCGTTGCCATGCCAATTGCGAGTGCGGCCGTTACGTGGAAATTTGGAATGATGTTTTTATGCAGTACAACAAAAATGAAGATGGCTCCTTTACCCCGCTCAAACAAAAAAACGTCGATACGGGAATGGGGCTTGAGCGCGTGACCGCAATCCTGCAAGGCAAACCCACTCACTATGAAACCGAACTTTTTGAGTCGGTGATTCATCGTATTCGCGCGCTTTCCGTGGACGATAACAATCCTGTGAGCGAACGTATTGTGGCCGACCATATTCGCAGCGCCACTTTTATTTTGGGCGATGAAAAAGGAGTGACGCCTTCCAATGTGGATCAAGGCTATGTGCTTCGAAAACTCATTCGTCGCGCTATTCGTCATGGACGTAAACTTGGGATCAAAGGGAATTTCACTGCTGAATTGGCACGATTATTTATCGGTCTTTATGCCGAGCCTTACAAAGAATTGGTAAAAAATGAAAAACGAATTTTGGAGAGTTTGGAAAAAGAAGAGGAGCAATTTCAAGAAGCGCTTCGCAATGGCGAACAAGAAATTGAGAAAGACGTGGCGACGGTTTATGGCGCTTTGGCGGTTTTGGCGAATGAAAACAAAGTCGCTCGCATTGAAATGGCGCTGAGCGGATTTTCAAAAACGGCCGGCGACAAGGAAGCTCTCGCGCTGCTCAATCAAAAACTGCGGCCGCTGCTCGGAAAACTCCGTGCGGAATTCAAAGGCGAAGCCGCGGACAAAATGCTTTCGGAAGATGAGCTCACGGAAGTGCGCATCGTCGCCCAAAAATTGAAGGAAGAAGGGTGGATGCTTCGAGGAGATCGCGCTTTTTACTATTTTGAGTCCTTCGGATTTCCGCTTGAAATGACCATGGAAATGATGAAGGAACGCGGCGTTGCCGTGGAACAAGAAGGTTTCCAAAAAGCCTTCGCGGGGCATCAAGAAAAATCACGCGTGGGCGCGGAACAAAAATTTGCCGGCGGACTGGCCGATCATAGTTTTGAGACAAAAAAACTTCACACCGCCACGCATCTTATGCTCGAGGCGCTCCGTCGTGTGCTTGGGAAACACGTGGAACAAAAAGGTTCCAATATCACACAAGAACGACTCCGCTTCGACTTCAATCATCCGGAAAAACTCACGCCCGAACAAATCGCCGAAGTGGAAAAAATCGTGAACGACGCCATAAAGGCCGACCATCCCGTGCACTTTGAAGAAATGTCCGTGGAGCAGGCTCGAAAAATCAACGCCACCGGCGTGTTCGTCGACAAATACGAAGGCGAACTCGAGGGCCGCGTGAAAGTTTATTTCATGGGCGATTACTCCAAAGAAATCTGCGGCGGACCGCATGTGGATCACACCGGTCAGCTCGGCGCCAGTTTCAAAATCGTGAAAGAGGAATCCATTTCGTCGGGTATTCGGCGCATCAAGGCGATTCTTAAATAGAAAAACCTGTAAGAAAAGACCGAGGGAAGCGTTGTATAGGTGTACAGCTAATTTTCCCTATGAAAACTTTATTGATTGCCAATGCTCTCAGCGCCTTAAGCGGCGGTGCGCTTGTGGTGTATGCCACGATTTTGCTCGTGCAACTTTTTTAAAGAGACAAAAAGGTGTTTTTTTGCGATTCAGTCTATACTACTATCATATCATATAATTCTTCTCTATGAATAAGCCCACCGTTGCTCTCATTGTCCTTCTCACTGCACTTATCTTCGGCGGAGGGGGCTACTATCTTTTCCTACAATCTCAGGATGAAGTAGAAAGGCTCAATACGATCGTGGAGGATTTGATACAGGAAAGAGATGGACCGGCGTATGAAGGTGATGACGATTTGGTGCAATTTTGAGGGGGATTTTGGGATGGGCGCATTCTACGAAACTGAAACACGAACTTTTACGAACAGTGGACAGGAGGTTAAGGCCACTTATACTTTATTGGGGGAATCTGCTACCGCGGAAACAGTGGTTATTAACTTGAGTCCGGATCCTTTGACTTCCGAGTCGTGGGAAACTTACAGCGCGACCATAACGCTTGATCCTTCCTTGGTGGACAGTGGAGTGGCGGCGGAGATCTTTGAATCGATTCGATAGTGCAATTCTTGGGTTGCCCCAAGTCTCCAACCTGGTGGACTTGCCGTAAAATGAAAACGTTGTAATCCTTACCGACGTCGGTAAGCTGGAAAATGTTTTCAAATGAGTCAAGAGTTGGATCGGGCCAGTTCTCCGTCGAGGTAGAATTCGCGGGAGCCGGTGATTTGTACGTTGACCAGTTTGCCAATGAGTGGGCGGCCACTGCGGAAATGCACTTCCTTAAATTCGCGGCTGCGGCCGATGCAGGATGCGCCGATTTGAGTGTCGACGAGAACTTCAAGCGTTTGACCGATGTGAGCGGCGTGTTTTTGTGCGGTGATTTCTTTGAGGAGGGCGTTGAGGCGGTGCCAGCGGGCATCTTTGGTTGCGGCGGGAACATCATCTTTAAGGCTTTTTTGAGAGTAGGTGCCTTTGCGGGGGGAATAGCGGGAGATGAAACAAAGATCCCACCGGAGTTCTTCGTACATGCGGTAGGTATTTTCGAATTCTTCGTCGGTTTCGCCGCAAAAGCCAACGATGATGTCGGTGGAAATGGCGCAGCCGGGAATGACGGCCTGAATTTTTCGCATAATGGTTTTGTATTCTTCCACATTGTAGTTGCGATTCATGCGGCGCAAGGTGCGGTTGTCGCCGGATTGGACGGGCATGTGGATATAAGGGCAGATGGTTTTGAGCTCGGCAAGGGTGGCAATAAGTTCGTCGGAAAAATCGCGTGGGTGCGGCGAGGTGAAGCGGAGGCGACGAAGGCCTTTCCCATAGAGCGAATCGAGAGCGCGAAGCAAGGTGGCGAAGGGAGATTTTCCGAGCTCGGCGAACTTGCCGGATTTACGATCGGTGAAGCTGAGACCGTATGAGTTCACGGTTTGTCCCACGAGCGTGATTTCGAGGGCACCTTCCTCCACGTGGCGCGTGCATTCGTCCACAATTTCGCTCATGTCGCGACTGGTTTCGCGGCCGCGCGTGAAAGGCACAATGCAGTAGGTGCACATTTTATCGCAGCCGGTCATGATCGGCACAAAAACCGAGGAGGCATTGGATTTTTTGGGAGCGATTTTGAAGTAATTTTCCAGGGTGCCTTCGTCGGGGAGATCTTCGAAAACGAGAGCAGGGTCGACTTGTTTCAGGAGTTCGGGAAGGCGGGCTACATCTTCGATGCGAAAGGCGATGTCCATTTCCGGCATGACGTCGAGAAGGGAATCGTGTTCGGCGGTTTTTTGAGAGGAAGTTTTGCGGATCATGCATCCGGTAACGGCAATTTTGAGATCACGGTTTTGGCGGTGAAGGCGAGCGAGGTTTTTGCGGAGGCCCGTGACTTTATCTTCCGCTTTTTGTTTGACGCTGCAGGTATTGAAAACCAGAAAATCGGCGGCTTCAATTCGGGTGGCGCGTGTAAAGCCGAGGCGTTCCAAAATGCCGGCCACGCGCTCGGAATCGGAGGTATTCATGGCGCAGCCGTAGGTTTGAATGAAGTACTTCATAGGGAGGGGAGATTCGGCTCCGCCGAAGAGCCGAGGACACGAAAGCCGAAGATAGCAGAAGCAAGCGAATAAGGGAAGATTTTT
>MFXB01000024.1:790-3293 GCA_001787475.1 Candidatus Peregrinibacteria bacterium RIFCSPLOWO2_01_FULL_48_20 | reverse complement strand
TAGGATTTGAGCTTCGCTTCAAAATCCAGCTCGCGCTGCACGTTTTCCGGTGAGTAAAGGGCGTGAAAAGCGGCGCGGTCTTCCACCAGTTTTCGCCATGTGTCCGAAGGCTCTCCCACTTCCCGGGCTCCCTCCAAAAGATAAGGGACCATATCGCGACGGCGATCAAAATCACTCTGAAGAATTTGTTGATGTTGGCGGGCGATGTTTAAACGTTCCGTGAGCGTGTGGCGAAGCCAAAGCAGTCCAATGAAAAGAACGGTGAAAATCGCGATGAGAACGAGAATAAAATTTTCAAGCATGTAATATTTTGATAATTTCTCACCTTCGGTGAGTCATATAAGCATCACGAATGTCGAGAAGGGCACGGGCGTTTTCGTAGGGACGAATGACGTGTTTGATGAGGAAAAAAATATCGGAAGAAGACGTTTGAATTTCCAGCGTACCATAGTGAAGCATACTTTGGAAAAATCCTTTTTGCGTGCCGGTTACATCCTGAATTTGGGCGATGTTGGCTTCCGAAATTTGTCGATGGAAAAGATCGATTTGTTCGTGCGAGACAATGCGTTCTTCGGTCGCAATAATGATGTCGAGTTCTTCGTTGAGCCACTTCATGTAGGCGTAGGTCACGATGAACAAAAGGTAGAGCATGAAAAAAATAAAGACGGTTAAAAAAGTATCGTTCAGCCCACCGTCCCAAGTAAAAATTTCCGCGCCAATGCCGATGAGCGCCGGGAGGAAACCCAGAGTAAAAAGCATGATACCGATTTTAACATCAATAACCCAATGTTTGCGAATGAGCAGTTGAATGTGCTCTCCGGGCTTTTGTCCGGGGAATCGGTGCTTCATGTATTGTTCGCTTTCGGGAGTCATGATTTCATGCTTGTAAGGAGGTTTTGCGCGGACTTTTTCCAACTGTAACGACGAGCGGCTTCTTTTTGCGCGGCGATTTGTGATTTTCGCGCCGCCGGTTTACGAAGTAATTTTATGCCCGATACGAGGCTTTCCACAAGCGCGCTTTTTTTGTGGAGGAAAATGGCGGAATTATTGGAAACTTCGCGATTCACCGGAATGTCTTTCACAATAGCCGGCACACCGGCGAGCATGGCTTCGAGCAGCGGAATATTGAATCCTTCGCTGTCGGAAAAATGGACAAAAGCAAAGGCTGAATGCAGCACTTTGTAGACTGCGTCGTCCGTGAGAGCACCGAGACGAATGATGCCGGGATGCTCGTGGACTTCGGGATAAAAACGGGAATGATGCAAAGGTTCGCCGATGAGCACGAGGCGGTAAGCGTTGTCGAGTTTTTTGTTGGCGGCAAGAAAGGTTTTCACAAGTGCGGGGACATTTTTCCGGAGGTCGTAACCGCCCAAATAGACGAGAGAATCTTGATAAGAAAGCGTCGAGAGTTTTTTGGGAATTTCGGGCGCGCCGCCGCCTAGCACGGTGGCGGCGGGAATCCCGAGTTCGGCGTGCGTACTTTTTGAGACGGTGAAAACATGGTCGACGTAGACGAGGCTGCGGCGCGCCAATTTGTGATAGTAAGCCTTGATGCGGCCGCTGCGGTAACGCGAGTCGGACCACAAAATGGTGTCGTGGACGGTCATCGCCCTGTCGTGGGGAGATGCCGGCGGAAGAGGACACGGATACGGATAGTATTCCCAATCCAAATCTTTGGAGGCAAAAAACTGCGGGACCGAAATGCGTTCCCACCACCACTTTTTTAAAGCGCCATGAAGGAGCCAAAAGGGCGGCTTCACCACTCGAATCCATTTTCGTGGAATTCCTTTGGGATAAACCGCGCGCGGTACGGCCACTATGCAATTCAATTTTTTTTGCCGAGCAAGTGCTTTCAGCATCCCCAGCGAGTGCTGCCCGATGCCCGTGTAGGGTTGCGGCAAAAACCATCCTTGAAAACCGAGTTTCATACGGCGAGTAAGGTAAAGGCGATTTTTTGAGTGCCGGAATTTTTGGGCTCAAAAGACTCGGCTTTGCCTCGTCCAGGCAATAACAACAATTGCGCCGCTACGGATTTTCCTTCTTCCGCGATTCGATACGAAGAGTTTTCACGAGTGAGCGCCAGCGCGTTCGCCATTTGATCGCCGCGACTCGCGTGCCGACCCAAGGGAAACAGCAGCGCCGGAAGACCCAAGGCTTCGAGTTCAGCGAGTGAATTGGCTCCGGCGCGTGAAACGGCCACCGTGGCCAGCGCGTACAAATCTTTCATTTCTTCTCCCGCAAAGGGAATAGCAAAGTAGTGTTTACTCTTTTTTAAGCTCGGCTTCGCCGAGTGGCCCGTGAGATGCACCACATCATAAACTTCCAGGAGCTTTTCTTTTTCGTCTTCAAAGCGCTCGTTGAGTTCCGTCGCACCGCTGCTGCCGCCCATAATCAGCAAAACCGGCTTTCCCCCGCTTAAACCCGTCCATTCTTTCGCACGTTCGGCTGAGCCTTCAAACAAGGAAAGTCGCACCGGATTCCCCACCACTTCCAATTTTTTTTG
>MFXB01000024.1:0-778 GCA_001787475.1 Candidatus Peregrinibacteria bacterium RIFCSPLOWO2_01_FULL_48_20 | reverse complement strand
CTCTCTCGCCGTCGCCGCATGACTCAAAAAAATCTTCTTTGCAAAAGGCGCGCAAAGACGTGTGGCAAGCCCCGCCGTGACATCGGACTCATGGATGAAAACCGGAATCCCAATGAGCCAAGCCGCAAAAACCACCGGAAATCCCACAAAACCGCCTTTGCTGAAAACCACTCTCGGCCGCAAACGCAGAAGCTTGAAAAACGCCTGTACAACCCCTATCAAAATCCGAAAAAAATCAAAAAAGTTGCGGATGTCCCAGTAGCGTCGAAACTTTCCCGTCTGAATCGACTCGAAAGGAATGTCCGCCTCTTTCACCAAACGCCCTTCCGGCCCGTGATGGGAGCCGATGTACGTGAAGCGCACTTTGGGATCAGCGGTATGAATAGCGCCTTGTATAGCGATGTTGGGGATAACGTGTCCGGCTGTTCCCCCTCCTGTCAGGAGTATATGCATACAAAGTGGTGTACTTAGAGATGTTCAGCAGCACGCCCACCGCAAGCAGCGTCATCACCATGGAAGATCCTCCGTAGCTCATGAAAGGCAGAGTGATTCCCGTGATGGGGAACAGGGCCGTGTTGACCATAATGTTAACGAAAGCTTGGACGGAAATCCAGGTACTAATGCCACCAGCCAAAAGCATGGAAAATTTGTTGGGTGCGTGACTGGCGATTTTAAAGCCGCGGTATGCGATGACGCTATACAAAAGCACCAAGCCCGCCGTGCGCAAAAAGCCGAGCTCTTCCGCCGAGGCCGCGAAGATAAAATCATCCACCGCTTG
>MFXB01000023.1 GCA_001787475.1 Candidatus Peregrinibacteria bacterium RIFCSPLOWO2_01_FULL_48_20 | reverse complement strand
AGTAAGTTCCAATCAACTGTGCGGAGTCTAAAATGTTGCCGCGGATGGCTTCTTCGAGTTCGGCTTTTTTTGAGCTGCTTGAAATTTCCAGCGTGGTATCGAGAGCATAGAGCTTAAAAAAGTATCGGTGTGTCCCTGACGGAGGACAAGGGCCTCCCCACGCGGCGGTTCCAAAATCGGTGATGCCTTGGATGGCGCCGTCGGGTACGGAGTTTTCCGCAATTTCAGAGGTTTTTGGATCGATGTTCCATAGGAGCCAATGCACCCAATCGCCATGAGGTGCGTCGGGATCATCCACAATGAGAACAAGGCTTTTGGTTTCGGCGGGAACAGAGGAAATTTGAAGGGGCGGGTTCACATTGTCGCCGTCACAGGTGTACTTGGCGGGCAAGGCTGCGTCGGCGGTGAAAGCGGTTGAAGTGATCTTCATAAAGCAATATAGTGTACTTGCTCACTATTTTATTCCGATCACTCATGTTTGACCAGAAAAATCTGACGGTGGTGTTGGGGGCCCAGTGGGGCGATGAAGGAAAAGGAAAGTTGGTGGATATTCTCACCAAAGATTTTGATATTGTGGCGCGGGCAACGGGAGGAGCGAACGCCGGTCATACGGTTTATATTAAAGATGGCGGAACCACCAAAAAGCATGTGTTTCATTTGCTTCCGAGCGGCATGCTTTACCCTCATGTGACTTGCGTGATCGGGAATGGGGTCGTCTTGCATGTGGAAACTTTGTTTGAAGAGTTGGAGCTTCTCAAAAAGGAAGGCTACGACGTGGAATCGCGCTTGAAGATTTCCGATCGCGTGGCGATTTTATTCGACTACCATAAACTGATGGATGGCGCTCAGGAAGACGCGAAAGGTCTGCATAAAGTGGGGACGACGCGAAGAGGAATCGGACCGGCGTATTCGGATAAAATCAATCGAAAGGGTCTAAGGCTTGGCGACCTCGCCCACTGGGAAAATTTTGAAGAACGATACCGAAAGAATTTGATTCGTCATCAAGAGGTTTATGGATTTGATTATTTACCCGAAGGCGAATTGGCGGTTTTGAAAAAATATAAAGATCGGCTTTTTGCCATGATGACGGATGCGGGCTATTTTTTGACGGAAGCAATCCGAAACGGCAAACGAGTTTTGGTGGAGGGAGCGAACGCGACCTTGCTCGACATCGATCATGGAACTTATCCTTATGTGACGTCTTCGAACCCGAGCATCGGCGGGGTGTTTACGGGGACGGGCTTGAATCCGTTCCAACTCAAAGAAAGCATCGGCGTGGTGAAGGCGTATATGACGCGCGTGGGGGCCGGCCCTTTCCCCACCGAACTCACGGATGCACTCGGCGACTCCATTCGAGAAGCGGGCGGCGAATACGGTTCCACCACGGGACGGCCGCGCCGAATCGGTTGGTTTGATGTGCCCATGACCGCGTACTCCATTCGTATCAACGGTTTTTCCGCGCTCAACCTCACCAAACTGGATGTGCTCGACGACCTTGACGAAATCCGAATCGCGGTGAGCTACTCCCTGCATGGCAAAAAACTGAGTAGCATTCCTCCCTCGCTCCTCGATCTCGCGGAAGTGGAAGTGGAATATGAAACGGTTCCCGGTTGGCGAATCTCTTTAAAGGAAATGAATAAGTGGGACGAACTGCCTGAAAACGCGAAAAAATACGTCTTGCGACTGGAAGATCTGCTCGGCTGCCCCATTAAGTATGTGGGCGTCGGGGAACGGCGCGACCAACTGCTGGTGCGTTAGCTTAAAAATTGATCGAGTTCGGGGTACCAACGGTCTTTCACTTCTTTCAGCAAGGCCTTTTGAACGCTTTTACTGCTTAAAAATTCCACAAATTCATTCTGCAAAAACTCACGAAACTCTTCATTTCTGGTCAGTTCCCCTTTACCGCTATAGTTACTCGCTTCCGTTTGAATCGCTGAGAATAGTGCATGGAAATTGGTTTCTTCGCACAGTCTGTCCGAACTTTCTCGTGCGGTCTTCGTTATAAAGCGTAGAACTTCTTGATCGCTTTTGCCGGAAATCGGTTTCCCCTTGAGTCTCCTGCATTGCCAAAAACGCCCTCCCTTTTTTTCGCTCTTTTCATTTTTTACCAATTCTTTATGAAGTGACATGAGTTGAAATATTTCCGGGTCTAAAACTCCCATGGCGATCAAAACATATTCGGCAATGAGGTTCGTAAAAGCAATTTTAAATTCTTCTTCTTTCCCAGTACGGATTTTTGTACTGAAACGAGTGGTGAAGCGGCTCAGTAATCGTGCCGAAATGATGAACTTCGCTTCTTTTTCCACGACAAGGCCTTTTAGAAAATCGCTGACCGGAGCTTGCCCCTCTCGGCGAAGTGAAAAAAGCGCCTCGAGTATTCGAACCATCATATCCATTTGAGGTCTCAGCTCTTGAACCGCCTCCTTCGCGTGCCTCAGGCGAGCCCATCCGGCGTTCATACCCTCTCCCGCGATTTCCCTTCTCAGCAATTCACCGAATTGGCTTATTTTCTCTTCAATGGCTCCCGGGTCTAAATAGGCTTCTTCAAAATTCCCCCGATCGACTTCTTTACTGGACTCGTATCCCTTTGCGTCTTTAAAAATTATTTTCCCACCCTGCGCGGT
This sequence comes from Candidatus Peregrinibacteria bacterium RIFCSPLOWO2_01_FULL_48_20, assembly GCA_001787475.1. Classification (GTDB taxonomy): domain Bacteria; phylum Patescibacteriota; class Gracilibacteria; order UBA1369; family 2-02-FULL-48-14; genus 2-02-FULL-48-14. Next base: position 6,389 of record MFXB01000023.1, on the reverse strand, counting down.
TCCATGGTAAAAAAAAGTCGCCACAATGTTTTTTAGGGTTTTTTTGAATTCAAGATTGGATTTTGGAAACGCCAAGGGTTTGCCGCGAGCCAAAATAAGTTCTCTCAAGCTATCGACATCCATCAAACCCTCTATGCTTTGTTTCAAAGTTTCATTTGTGATTGAACCAGCCAACTCTTTAACGATACTCTTCAAGAGAACATCATCCACGGATTGATCCGAATCCTCAGCTCGTTCATTGAGACGTTCGGAAAACACATCCATGCTCTGTGTGAGAGCCATTTGATGCTCCAATTTAAGTTCCGCTTCCAGTTTCTGCTCATGGTGCAATCCAAGGATGAGTTTCATATTCTAATGAATTGGTCAGGATGTGCTTTGTACTCCGCCCGCAAGGCCGGAATGATTTCACTATAGACCTTTTCGAGTTCTTTATTCATTTGATCGTCCAACAAGTCCTCGGCGCGCACCAGCAATCGGGAAAAAGTTTTGTTTTCCGGTTCTTCATTTAAAATTTCGTAGGATGCCTTAATGGCGGATTCATACTCGCCCTTTTGGATCATTTCTTTGATTTTGATTTCGGCGTTCTCATAAAAAGTTTTCATTTCGTTTTCGTGCCCTTTTTGAATTTTTTGTCGCGTTTTTTTAAGGAGTTTTTTCAAATGGCCGGAATCCGGGAAAATGGTGAGCAATTTTAAATAAATCGTCGCCAGCGAGGCGTAGTCTTTTTTTTCTTCGAGCTGTTTAACAATTTGCGATTCAAGTTTTTCGTTCACGTAGTGGGCTTGTGCGTAGTGCAGCAAATCCCACACTTTCGCATCGTCCGGGAAAGAGCCCGTCGCCTTTTGAGCAAGGTCCAGCATGGCGTCGTAAGAAGCCTCAGACTTCAGTCGTTTGAGTTCTTTGATTGTTTCGTCTCTGTTTGGGTTCGACGTTGCCATCTCACCATTATACCTGAAAATGGGCGATTTTCCAAGCCACGAAATCCAGGCTTAGGAGCTGTTCAGATTGTGTGATTTTGCTTATTTACTTACTTGCTCTAACTGTTCCTGCAGTTTTTTTAATCTTTTGAGACCTTCAGTAAATTTTATACGTTCATTTTCGATAATTTCCTTTGGTGCATTATTAAGAAATTTTTTATTTTTCAATTTATGATCTAAAGATTGAATATACTTTGCCAGATCATCGATTTCTTTGTGCAGGCGCTTTTTTTCAGCCTCAAAATCGATCAAGTCGGCGAGCGGAAGGTAGATTTCAATATCGCCCACAAAAGTGGTGAGCGCTTTCCCGATCTTTTCACCATTTTCAAAAATTTCCAAAGTTCCCAAGTTGGCCAAACGTTTGATGATTTCCGCTTTGTCCAGGACGAGCGCGATGTCTTCATGAGCAAAAATAATGGCGTGAATTTTTTTGGTGGCATCCACATCCGACTCGGCACGAAGTACGCGAATTCCAGAAACCAAATCCATAATGCGACCCATTTCGTCGCTTTCCGAAGGGAAGTTCCATTTGGGATTGGGTTTTGGCCAGTCTTCCGTAATGAGCATTGTGCCCGGGCAAAGGTCACCATAGATTGTTTCCGTCACGAAGGGCATAAAAGGATGCATGAGCTGCAAGCTGGTTTTGAGCACATGTTTTAGGACGGCCGGATTTTTCGTCACTTTGCTCATTTCCACATACCAATCGCAATATTCGCCCCAGAAAAAGTCGTAAACGGTGAGACCCGCATCCGAAAGCTCGTAGTCTTCAATTTGGTCGGTCACTTTTTCAATGATTTCGTTGAGGCGCGTTAAAATCCATTTGTCGGCGCGGGAAAGTTTTTTGAGATTGATCTTATCTTCCCCTTTTTTTATGCTCGGCTCCGCCGATGACATAACGAAGCGAGCGCCGTTCCAAATTTTGTTCACAAAGTTGCGGTAACCGGCGATTTTTTCTTCGTAAAGACGCATGTCGTTTCCTGGCGTTCCGCCAATCACGAGGCTGAGACGAATGGCATCGGTGCCGTATTTTTCAATCATGTCGAGGGGATCGATGCAGGTTTCCGGACGCGATTTGCTCATTTTTTTCCCGTGAATGTCGCGGATGAGTCCGTGCAAATAAACATCTTTAAAAGGGATGGATTTTTCTTCAGGGAAGCCGGTTTTTCGAAGGGCGTATGTGCTGCCCAAAATCATGCGGGCGACCCAGAAAAAAAGAATGTCGTAGCCGGTTTCCAAAACGCTCGAGGGTGTGAAGCGCAAAAGGTCCGGTGTTTTTTCGGGCCAGCCCAAAGTGGAGAACGTCCAGAGTTGGGAGCTGAACCAAGTGTCGAGGGTGTCGGGATCTTGAGAGATGTTCGGCGCCTTGCAATGTTTACATTTCTGAACAGTGGTAGGTGAAAAAAAACTATTGCTGCACTTCGTGCAGTGCCAAACCGGAATGCGATGTCCCCACCAAATTTGGCGGGAGATGCACCAATCGCGGAGATTATCGATCCAATGAAAATAAATTTTTTCAAAACGATCGGGAATGATGCGGATCATTTTGCTGCGCACCGTGTCTTGCAGCACCTCTTTGATGCTGCGTTTTTTCTTCTTCCAATCGATGACGGCCTTGTTCACGTCCACAAACCACTGCTTCATGATTTGCGGTTCCACAACGCCTTTACCTCGGTAATTGACCGAAACATTGTGAACGTAATTTTCATCGATGCGGTCCACCAATCCTTTCTTTTCCAAAATCTCCACCACCTTTTTTCGGGCGGCTAAGATGTCCATTCCTCCACACGCTTTGGACCACTCCGGACGAATTTTCCCGTCGAAATCAATAATTTGCGGGGACTCCAAAGCGTACTTTTGCGAGAGCTCAAAATCGATCAGACTGTGGGCGGGCGTAATGGTCATGGCTCCGGTTCCCAAGTCCATGTCGATGCATTCGTCCGCAATCACTTTTGCGCGAATTTTTCCTTCAATCCACTCCACGTCGAATTCCTTGCCGATCAAATTTTTGTAACGTTTGTCTTTGGGATGGACCACAATCACTTTGTCGCCGAATTTTGTTTCAGGACGAGCGGTTCCAATCACCACAGGTCCGTATTTGAAATAATAAAAGGGCGCTTTTTCTTCCACGTATTCGAGCTCGTCGTCGGCCACGGTGGTTTGCATTTTGGTGTCCCAATTCACAATGCGGCCGCCGCGGTAAATGAGTCCGTCTTCGTACATCATGCGGAAGAGCTCGTTCACGGCTGTGTTCATTTCATCGGAAAAAGTGTAGCGCTCGCGGCTCCAATCGCAACTCGTTCCCATTTTTCGAATTTGATTGCGAATGGTGGATTTACTTTCATCGACGAATTTTCGGATTTCTTCCAGCAGTTTTTTGCGACCCAACTCTTGACGCGGATTTTGCATTCCTTCGTTTTGTAGCTTTTTCTCAACAACACTTTGCGTGGCGATGGCGGCATGGTCGGTCCCCGGAAGGTACAAGGCCGAAAAACCCTGCATGCGTTTAAAACGAATCAAAATGTCCTCAATGGCGAGCATGGTCGCATGTCCCAAGTGCAAAGTTCCCGTCGCATTGGGTGGCGGCATCATGATGGAGTATGGTTTCTTTTTAGGGTCAAGGTCAGGCGCAAATGCGCCCGACTGTTCCCACATCTTATAAATGCGATCTTCGTGATCTTTGGCCGAGTATGTTTTGGGAATTTCCTTCATTTTAGTATAATGTGCGCTCATCTATATTTTTTATCAAGGTGTCGCTTACGCGACGACTTTTATATGCTCACCTTCGGTGAGTGGTAAAATTGACCCACCTACGGCTTTAACGTATAATATAAATGCTATGGATCCCTTCAAAAATCATAAAAACACGAAAGAGAATGAACCTCCGGAAACAGTGGAGGATGCTGAAGTGCTCGAAATTTCCGAAGACGATTTGGACGATGAAACGGGAATGGTGGAAGGCCGCGTGAGTGAAGTAGCCCATGAAGAAGCATCCGAACAGGCCGCACAGAGCAGTGGAAAAAAGGCGCAAGCGGATGACAAGAAAGTTGTCCCCAAGGCCGATTTGAGCGATCGAATCGCCCTACGCGAGCAACTGCTTAAAGCCGCTCCGGCTGAACCCGCCATGCGCGCCGAAGTGAAGAAAGTTCTTGTGGCTCGAAAAGAAAAACTCGAATCGGATGTGGCCAAGCACAAACGCAAGAGAAATTATCGTCTGCTCAGCATGGCCATTATGGAGTTACGCCTTGTGGTTCGCCAACTTGAAGAACTCGCCCGCGCCAGTTACGATGCGCTTAAAGAGATTTGGCTCAAAGTGGTGCATCGGTTTGCTTGAAGGCAGGAACAATTCGAAACTAGGATTTCATCCTGTTTCGAATGGCCATCCCATCATGTGTAAGTGCAGGTGGAAAATCACTTGGCCGCCTTTTTCGCCGACGTTGAATTGGAGGCGGTAGCCTTCGCAGTTGTAGTTTTTGGCGAGCTGGCGGCCCACAAAAATGAGGTGTGCCACGAGGTCGCGATCTTCTTCTTTCAAGTCTTCAACACTCGGAATGGGCTTGCGGGGAATCACTAAAAAATGGACCGGGGCTTTGGGGTAAATGTCTTTAATGGCGATGCAACGGTCATCTTCAAAAACAAATTCGGCCGGAATCTCTTTATCGATTATTTTTTGAAAAAGCGTTTTTTCCATAAATCGATTTTACTTCGATTTTTTGGAAAGGTCGAGAGCGTAAACGGCACGACCGACGCGAGTGAATTGAGGGTTCTTTTGAAGATTGAGGGAAATGGTTCCCTTTTTCACGCGGCGTTGCTTGAGTACACCCTTAATAATGTCTTGTTTGCTGAGCGGGCTCTTTTTTTGAAGCAGCAATTCGATGATGTCGGTCACGGTTCCGTCTTCAAAGCCCCATTCTTTGAGGGCGTAAAGTCCTCGGCCCACCAAAACGAATTGGGGGTAGCGAATGAGTTCGTTGTGAACGGCTTGAATGGTGACGCGTTTCATGTCGAATTTGGCATCGGTAATTTTCTTGGCGATTTCCACAAAGTGCAAAGGCTTGTTTTCAACACGAAGCACAATCAGCGCTTTATCACGAATGCTCTTGGGGTTGATGTGTCTCCATACCATGAGTCCGTAACCTTCTTCCAAACGTTTGACGCGTTCATCGATCTTCAAAAGGGAGGCGAAGAACTGTTCGGACAGATCATGTCCGTTCGCATGCTTGGAATTCTTTAACTCTTTGATCAGTGTTTCCTCATCGAGTACTTCTTTTTTGCCGTTCAAAATGGTTTGCGTGTGTTCGAGCAAATCTTGAATCACATTGGAAGGAATACTCGTCAAATGCCAGGACAAACGGTAAAGATTGTTCTTTTCAAGGTAAGTGATGTTGGGGCAAATGGTAAGCGACAAGCGCACAATGTGTTGATCGATGTCGATGGTTTTCTCAATCATGTTGAGAATCTTCCTAATAAGCTCTTCTTCCAAAAGAAGACCTCCGTGTTCACGCAAAATGGCATCCGCCACCTCGTGGATAAAGCGGAGTTTGGAGCTGTTCACCGTTCGTTTGAGCTTTCCGAGAGCGATTTTTTCAATTTGGCGAATGCGTTCGCGAGTCACATTGAAGGTACGTCCAATGCTTTCCAGAGTTCGGCGTTCTTTATTATCGAGAGAGAACCGTTGAACCACCACTTCTCGTTCCTTTTCGGATAGGACCATGAAAATATCTTCAATGATCTCCGTCAGGTTCAATTTGAGGATGGGGGTGTTGAGTTTCGAGGCAGTAGACATAGCCCGACTATCGTTAGATTGCTGACGATTCCAAGTTGCACCTTAGATTATGCATCCGACTCCTGAGCGTCAATAGGAAATTTTTCAGTCAGAATCGTAAATTTGCTCACTTGGAAGGTAATTTAGGCCTTTTTACAGGTTTTGTCAATAGGTTGCTAAACAATCGTAAAGTCCATTAGAATCCCCCTAGCGCTCGGGTGGCGGAATTGGTAGACGCGCTGGTCTTAGGAACCAGTTCCGAGAGGATTGAGAGTTCGAGTCTCTCCCCGAGCACCAACTCGCCGAAGGCGAGCTACAAAAAAGCCGTCCGCAGGACTCATCATTTAATTCATTCCCATGAAAAAACCATCTTCGGGTTCGCTTCCTCCATCGCCTCGCATCGCCCATATCGACTTTTATGTGAATAAAGAAACGGCGTTTTTGCGGTATGTGAATTATCTTTCGAGTCCTTTGCATATTGCATGGAGAAACTTTTTGGCGGGCGCTTTTCACGGGCTGGGATTCATTTTGGGTACGGCTCTCTTTTTGACCCTGATTGGAGGATTGCTCAATTGGATGACCGGAGAAATTCCCTTTTTTACGGATTTCAATCAAGCACTCAATGTTTGGTTTGAAGAAACACTCAACAA
>MFXB01000022.1 GCA_001787475.1 Candidatus Peregrinibacteria bacterium RIFCSPLOWO2_01_FULL_48_20 | reverse complement strand
AAATTTCCGAAGAAGAAGGCGTGAACATGACTCCTTATGATGTGCTCTTCGAACTCTTCAAGCACTCCACGGTTTCCGGCGGTTGTTACCATGATCCGCTTGGGGAAATTTTGGTGAGACGCATCGTGGCGTGGTGGCATCGCAAGACCATTGCCACTCCCATCACCGCGGACGACATTATTTTTACCAGCGGAGCCACGCATGCCATCGGGACGGTTTTTAAACTTTTGGGGCAAGAAGGTCTGCAGTTTTTGGCGCACGGCGATAAAGTGGTGATCACCTCCCCCGTCTACAGCCCCTACTTCCATACTTTGAAGAACCGAGGGCTCCAGGCCATTTCCATTTCCATGGACCCGATTACGGGAAAAATCGATCCGGCCAGTTTGGAAGCGATGAAGAACACGCAAGGAATCAAGGCCATTATTGTGATCGATCCCAACAATCCCACCGGCTTTTCGATGGATGATGAAAGTATGCGGCTTTTGGCGGATTTGGCGCGCGAGCAGGATGCCATCATTATCACCGACGAGGTTTATAGCGCTTTTTTTGAAGATCGAAAGTCGATTGTGGATTTGTGCCCGGAACGTACCATTCGCATTCAGGCCCGATCAAAAATTGAGCGGAGCACGGGACTTCGTTTTGGCGATGTTCTTATCACGAAGGAAACCAACGCTTACCTTACCGAAAAACTCAAAAACTCTTTGCCTGAAGGACAAGACTTCAAAAAGGCTTTTGTACTGGCGAAAGGTCCCGGCGGAATTCATGGGGAATTTTTCCACACCACCTTTGTCAGCGGACCGGACCAGTACTTGGGCGCCGCTCATATTATTTTGGGGGATGAGGAACGCCAGCGTTATCGAGAGTGGATTGCCAAAAATATGGAAGTGTTTTGCCAAACCTTGGGACTTCCCCATCAAGGAAATCTTTACTATATTATTTTCGACATGAATGAAGTGCCGGGTTGCCGAGTTCAGGATCTTCCCCCCGAACAAAAGATCAGTGATCTTGCGAAACTGGGTGTGATTTATTTGCCCGCGAATTTGTTTTTCTCCGAAGAGGATCGCCTTGCACAGCCTCGAACCCAAATGCTGCGCGCTTCCCTAGCCAACGCCACTCCCGAAAAGGTAAAACGAGCGGCGGAAATCACTCGTTACTATCTTACCCACTAGCCATGTCGCTCTTCGAGAACACGCTCAAACAAATCCGCAAAGCTTCCGAACTCATGAAACTGGCAGGGAACATAGAGGAGGTGCTGAGCCATCCCGAGCGCGTGATCGAGGTGAGTATTCCGATTTTGATGGATAATGGAAAACTGCGTATTTTTCAGGGTTTTCGCGTTCAACACAACAGTATTCGCGGACCTTATAAAGGAGGCGTGCGTTATCACCCCAAAGTCGACATGGATGAAGTGAAAGCCTTGTCCACTTGGATGACGATGAAATGTGCGGTGGTGGATATTCCACTCGGCGGTGCGAAGGGAGGCATTGTAGTGGACCCAAAGGAACTTTCGGCGCGCGAACTGGAACAGCTGACTCGCGAGTACACCCTCGCCATCTCCCCTTTTATCGGGCCGGAAATGGATATTCCTGCGCCGGATGTTTACACCAATCCTCAAATTATGGCATGGATGATGGACGAGTATTCTAAAATTAAAGGACGCAATGTACCCGGGGTTGTGACCGGGAAAGCGGTGGAAATCGGAGGTTCACTCGGACGCGACAGCGCCACCAGTCAAGGAGGCGTTTATGTTTTGGAGGAATATTTGAAATCAATCGGAAAGGAGGCGGCCGGACTCACGGTGGTTGTTCAGGGTTTTGGAAATGCCGGTTCTCACGTGGCTCGCCTACTGCATGACTTGGGAATGAAAGTGATTGCGCTTTCCGACTCGAAGAGCGGACTTTATTGCCCCGATGGATTGCTTCCGGAAAAAGCGATCACCTGCAAGGCGGAAAAAGGAAAAGTGGGGGAATGCGCGCCGGAAGGTCAGAAATGCGAGATCATTACGAACGAGGCGCTCTTGGAGTTGGAGTGCGACATTTTGATTCTATCGGCACTGGAAAACCAGCTCACGGAAGAGAATGCGGCGAAAGTGCAAGCCAAGACCATTTTGGAATTGGCTAACGGACCCATCACTCCCGAAGCGGACGAAATTTTAAAGGGTATGGGCGTGGATATTTTGCCTGACATTTTGTCGAACGCGGGGGGCGTGACGGTGAGTTATTTCGAGCTCGTCCAGAATCAAATGAATTATTATTGGTCTTTGGAGGAAGTTTTGGCCAAGTTGAAGCCGATTATGACGCGGGCTTGGAGGACGGTGAAAGATAACGCTTCAAAATATGATTGTACCTATCGGGAAGCGGCCTTTATTACCGCTTTGAAGCGACTGGAGGCGGCGATTAAGATGAGGAGAGGGGAGTAAATACATTTGTTGTAAAAAACAGCCTTTTGATTTATAATTCAGTTCCAATTTAAGTTCTCTCATGAAATTTCAAGCAAAGCATCAAGGTAAGTGGGTTGCAAGCAAAAATGAAAAGGTGATTGCCGATTCGACCACTTTAAACAAGCTTATGAAGAAGGTTGCGAAAGAAAATATGAAAGAAATTGTGTTTGCTTTGGTTCCAAAGGGATTTATAGCAGGTTAAAATATGAGGTTTAAATACTCTGAATACACCGGATCAGATGGAAATGTGATTTTCAGACCGGTTGTTGTTTTGACGCTTAAACATGGTGATAAATTTATTCAAACCGAAGCCGTTATTGACTCCGGGGCGGATTTTACCATTTTACCAATAGAAATCGCCGGTATTTTATGTATAAAATTGGATAGTCGCACTAAAACCACGTTCCATGGTGCAGGGAGCAATGCTTTTACAGTTTATCCATCTCCCGTGAAAATCGAGCATATGTTAAGACAAGGCGGCTTCAGAACGATAAAATGGAGTGTAAAAGTATTCTTTGCCGAAGCTCAGCCGACAATACTGTTAGGTTATCAGGGATTTTTGGAAAGATTTAGGATAATTCTCGATGGAAAGAAAAAAGAGCTTGAAATAGCCGCTTAATTTCAGTAAAAATTCCGCTATGAAGTACATTTACGCATTCGCAGAAGGAAACAAAGACATGCGTGATCTTATGGGAGGGAAAGGAGCCAATCTTGCGGAAATGACAGGTATGGGTCTGCCGGTTCCTCCCGGCTTCACCATCACCACCGAGACCTGTAATCATTATTTGGAAACGAAGGATTTCCCCGTGGGATTTTTTGAGGAACTGGATGAAAAACTGGATGAGCTGCAGCACACCATGAAGAAGACATTCGGAAGCCGACAGAATCCGCTTTTGGTTTCGGTGCGAAGCGGGGCTCGCGTTTCCATGCCGGGCATGATGGATACCATTTTGAACCTGGGTCTGAATGACGAAACGGTGGAAGGTTTGATTGAAAAAACCAATAACCCGCGCTTTTCTTTTGATTCTTATCGTCGTTTTGTGACGATGTACGGAAATGTGGTTTTGGGTATTGCGCACGATCATTTTGAAGAAGCTTTGGAGGCTGCCAAGAAGGCGAAAAGTGTTTCGGAGGACACGGAGCTTGAAACGGAAGATCTGAAAAAATTGGTGAAAGTGCTTAAAGGAATTGTGCTTCATCACAGCGGCAAGCCCTTCCCCGAAGATCCGCGGGAACAACTTTTGGGCGCCATTGCTTCCGTGTTCCACTCGTGGAATTCAAAGCGCGCCATCACGTACCGAAATTTAAACGGCATACCCCACAACATGGGAACGGCCGTGAACGTGCAATCGATGGTGTTTGGAAACATGGGAGAAGACAGCGGAACGGGAGTGGCCTTTACTCGCAATCCGGCAACGGGCGACAAGGAATTTTTTGGAGAATTTTTGGTGAATGCGCAGGGAGAGGACGTGGTGGCCGGAATCCGAACGCCTCAGAAAATTTCCGAGCTTCGGGATCGAATGCCGGAAATGTATGATCAGCTTCATAAGGTTCAAAAAACTTTGGAAGATCACTATCGCGACATGCAAGACATTGAGTTCACCATTGAGCACGGGGTTTTATTTATGCTGCAAACGCGCAATGGGAAACGAACGGCACGCGCGGCGGTGAAAGTGGCGGTGGACATGGTGGTGGAGGGGCTCATCACCAAGCATGAGGCTTTGCAGCGAATCGATCCCAATCAATTGAATGCTTTGCTTCATCCCTCCATTGATCCGGCGGCGAAAAAAGAAGTCTTGGCAAGGGGACTTCCGGCTTCCCCGGGAGCGGCGGTGGGAAAAATCGTGTTCACGGCGGATGATGCCTATCGCTTGGCCGAGGATGGAGAAAAAGTGATTTTGGTGCGCAAGGAAACGAGTCCAGAAGACATTCATGGAATGCATGCGGCACAAGGAATTTTGACCTCCACGGGAGGAATGACGAGCCATGCGGCGGTGGTGGCGCGCGGCATGGGAAAACCGTGTATTGCAGGTTGTAAAGAGGCTCATGTGGACGACAAAATTAAAACGCTTGAAATCCACGGACAGGTTTTTGGCGAGGGAGATGTGATTACTTTGGACGGCGCGACCGGCGAAGTGATGCGGGGCGCCATGCCCACGGTGGAACCAGAGTTGACTGGCGAATTTGACGAGCTCATGAGCTGGGCGGATGAGGTGCGAAAATTGAAAATTCGTACGAATGCGGATACCCCTTTCGATGCGCAAGTGGCTCGGCGTTTGGGCGCCGAAGGAATCGGCCTGTGCCGAACGGAGCATATGTTTTTTGATGAAGATCGCATCATGTTTGTGCGGCAAATGATTTTGTCGACGGATGAAAAATCGCGGAAACGAGCGCTCGATAAGCTCGAGCCTATTCAGTGTGAAGATTTTAAGGGAATATTTAAGGTTATGAATGGCTTTCCGGTAACGATTCGGCTTTTGGATCCGCCTTTGCACGAGTTTTTGCCGAACACGGAAGGGAAAATCAAAGCGGTGGCTCAAGAGATGGGCGTAGATTACGGCGAGCTCCAAAAAATGGTGGATGCTCTGCATGAGCTCAACCCGATGATGGGGCATCGCGGATGCCGGCTGGGAATTACTTATCCCGAAATTTACGAGATGCAGGCGCGGGCTATTTTGGAGGCGGCAAAGTCGGCGACGAAAGATGGAATTAAGGTGATTGTGGAGATTGAAATTCCTTTGGTGGGTCATGTGAATGAACTGAAAGTGCTGCGGGAATTGGTGGAAAAAGTGGCGGCCACCATGGGTGCGCTGGATTTTGATTGGAAGGTGGGCACGATGATTGAGTTGCCTCGTGCGTGCGTTACGGCCGATCAAATTGCACGGCACGCGGACTTTTTCTCTTTTGGAACAAATGACCTCACTCAAATGACTTTCGGACTCAGCCGTGACGATGCCGGGACTTTCCTTCCCTACTATACGGAGCACAACATTTTGCCGGACAACCCCACGGAGACCATAGACCAAGAAGGCGTGGGTCAACTCATGCGCATGGCGGTGAAGTTGGGACGCAGTGTAAAACCCGATTTGGAGATTGGAATTTGCGGCGAGCACGGCGGCGAACCTCGCAGTGTGATGTTCTGTCATGAAATCGGCCTCAATTACGTGAGTTGCAGCCCCTACCGAGTTCCGGTGGCTCGGCTTGCGGCGGCACAAGCGGCATTGTAGAATCGAAAACCTTAAATCAATACTATGAAAATCTTCGATCGACATGAACATGTGGACTTGGTCCAAATGCTTCAACAGGGTGAGGCGGCGGCGAAGGAACTTCGAAGACGTGTGGACGAAGGTGAGTTATCTCAAGATGAGATAGCACGTTTAAGCGATCCGGTGAGAGGGGTTTGCGGAGCGACCGGACATTTGCTTTCTTCCGTTATGAATGGAGGTGGAGAATTGGATAAAATGGGCTACGGTTGTACCGGTGAAGTGCCGACCGCTTGGTACGATTGCTCTCCCGATTAACGTTTTTTGTTAAGCACGCTTTCCCCAACTGAGTTTATCTCTGAGCAGGTGGTAGTAGTTGCCGGCTCCTTTGCTGCGGCGGATGAAGCGGAGGCGGCGTGAGGAGCGGCGGATTTTGATCTGGTCGCCGTATTCGAGAGGAATAACGATTTGGCCGTCGATGGTGAGACCGATTTGATTGTCTTCGTAACGGCGCTCGGTTTGAATGGTGATCGTAAGTTGGCGGTTGGAGGGAATCACAATGGGGCGAACGGAGAGTTCGGCCGGACAGATGGGCGTGAAAATAAAAGCTTCGATGCGAGGGTGAATGATGGGTCCGCCGGCGGAAAGCGAATGACCGGTGGAACCCGTTGGCGTGGCTACGATTACACCGTCCGCTTTGAAATCCAGCATCTTTCTTTGGTCGATAGTCGCGTGCAAGGAGATAAGTCGAGCAAAGTTGCCCTGATTAATGACGGCCTCATTTAAAGCCAAGTGTGTGGCGATTTTTTTACCTTTGCGGTAAAGGGTTACGCGGAGCAGCAGGCGCTCGTCGATGTGGTGGTCGCCGGAAAAAAATTCTTCCAAGGCCGGGAACAGAGTTTCGAGTTTGTGTATTTCCGTGTTGAACCCGATGTTTCCCAGATTTACTCCCAAAATATAAAGCGCTTTGCGTTTGGGCAGTTCGCGCATGAGCTTAAGAATGGTTCCGTCGCCGCCGAGCGTGATTACCAAGTCGGACTCTTTAAGGATTTCGGTGCGGTTTTTTTCTTTCTCCTTGCCGAAGAGTTCCGACAGATAAGAATCCCAGGAAATTTGAAGGTTTTTTTTCTCAAGGAAGGTTCTGAGTCTCTTAAGAAAATCGCTGTTTTCATCCATGCGCGTGCGGCCGAGAAGACCAATCTGCTGGAATTTTTGGAGTTTTTTTGCTTTCATAGGTTCAGTGAAAACACTACCCAAAAGTAAGGTGCTTGTCACTCGTTTCCCTTACGAGTCTCGTTTTGGAGGAGAAGAGGTGCATACGCTTCGCCTCATGGAGGAACTCGATAAACGTGGGATTGAGGCGTTTTTTTTGGGAAGTTGCCCGATCTTGTTGCGTGAATTTAAAGAACGAGGGTTTTGGGTGAAACGAGCGTGGCTGGCGCAACCGCCAGTGACTTTAGGATGGCTGGTGATGTTTACCGTGCTGAGTCCGTTTTTGTTTTTAAGGGCGGGGTTGATATTGGGGCGGGCGCGGAAACGGTGGGGCGTGGAGACCTTGTACGCCTTGTCTTTCGGGGAAAAACTTTTGATGACACCATGGGCGCGGCTGTTTGGAATGAAGGTGCTGTGGCTCGAGCACGCGCGCATCGGACGGTGGATGAGTAAAAATCCTTGGCGGTATGTTTATAAGGCGTGGAGTAGGTGGGCGACGGTGGTGGTGACATCGAAAGCGATGGTGGGACAGGTGCGGCCGTGGGTGAAGATTGGTGTGGCTTCGGAGGGGGACAGATCGGCTGCGCCGAGAGTGGTGGCGATTCCGTGCGGTGTGATGAGTGCAGCGGCAGAGCCTTTGCCGCGTGAGCTGAGTGATTTTTTGGGTGGAGGACAGACCGGGCTTCGCCCTGCGGGATTTTCGGTTGGAACTGTGGCGCGTTTAAGCGCGGACAAGGGAGTGGACATGCTCGTCCATCTTGTCCATTCCAAACCTGATGTGAGACTCGTCATTGTGGGCAGCGGGCCTTTGGAAATGTCCATTTTGAAGCGAGCGGATCCGGCGCGAGTTCGGGTGATTCCTTCCCTCCCGCGCGGACAGTTGACGTCGTTTTATCGCGCGCTGGATTTGTTCGTTTTGGCATCTCGTGAAATGGATCCTTTCGGCATGGTGGCCGCGGAGGCCATGGCGGAGGGCACGCCGGTTTTGATGACGTCCGTTTGTGGGATTGCAGCGGATTTGGCGGACGGGCGAGAAGCTTTTATTGTGGAGCCTCGGATGAGTGAACTCGATAAGGCGCTTAAAAAAATCATGAAGCGAAAGGAATGGGCTCGTGACGTTGCCGGGCGCGGACAAACGTTTGTGGAGAAGCATTATCGCATGGAAACCATGGTGGCCGAGTTTGAGAGGCTATTAATAGACTAGGGTTTATCCACCAAGTCCTTTGCCAGTTCGTATTCCACGTTGAGCCTGCCCAAATGATCAAAATTGATGATTTTTAAATGCGTATTCGGCATTTTCTCATAATCATCTTCGGTGAAACCCTTTCTCGCCTCTAAATCCGCTTTTCTAAATTTTTCCCATCGGTAGGAATATGGATCATAAGAGGCAGCGTGAACTATGTATATTGTGCTCACATCCAAGCCCGAATCGGAGTAAGAGTTTTGTCTGCTTTCGATCAATGCATAAAGTCCCCGCAAATAATCAAAACGTGTCGGGCTATCGTTACTTCTGTCTCCATCAGAGTCCTCGCCAGTCACAATATAGGTGGTGTCACTTGAAAATCCCTGGTAAGTGAAAAAATAAAACTGTGAGAATTTCAGACCGGGATTGTCATCCAGGGACAAACATGAGTTTAAGGTAGCCGTCGTGAGCTTGTCACCAGAGATCTTGACAATAGGTGTGAAGGTAAAATCATTATTGAGAATTTCATACGAATCGCCCTTTGGAATATACCAAAGCTCTCTGGTATCTAGTGGAACGGCATTTCTAATGTCATCGATCAGCGCAAATTGTTCTGTGGTACACGCCTCCTCCCTATCGGAAGCTTCTTGAGCTCGAGCCCGCTCCAAAGGCTTGGACGTTTTGAGATCAGGATTTTGGGTGTCACTTTTTGGAGCTTCAGTCATTTTTGGTTCCAAAGGTTCCTCATGGTCACACTCCGCTTGCGATAGGATTAAGGCGCCCAGCAAAAGAGTCGCTCCGCTGACGCCAAGTCCCGTTGGGGTTCCCGCCACGCCGGCCGCAACTCGTGACGATGTGGACGAAGAACGCGGTGAACCGTGCGCCATGAACGACTTTAACAGGCTAAGGAGAGGATGGATTGAGAATCCACCGTCTCCCTTCTTATTACCACTAAACCCATCGGTATACTTGCGACGTCCAAAAATAGCGGTACGGATTTTACCCATGATATGAAGGACTGAAACAAAAGACTGCGATGATTCTTTCTCGACAGTTAGGCGCTCGTTGGGCGGAATGGATCTATCAAAAATAGTTTCCCTAATTTGAGCCTGCTTGAACTTTTTGAACTGTTGCAAAGGCACATCCTCCGGTTCAAGTATAGTTGACACTATTTGGCCATTATTTGGGTCCACAACCCAATAATCCTTGGGCAACTTCAACAGCACCTGTTTGTGAGTTGAAGAGTACCTGAAATAGATTTCAGGAAACCCCAGTTCTTCCAGAACACAGGCCAGGAAATCGGCGATGGGAGCACAGTAACCGGCATCCTTTAGCACAAGTTCGGGCGCGGAATGCACATCCAGTTTGTAGGTGAATGAAGGGGAGTTCAGCCAAGCCAAAACTGCATCAAGTACCTTGCACGCGTCACGTTGCTCGAAGTGCTCTACGGCCAAACGTTTTTTCAGGTTCTGATATTTTTTCAAAATCAAAGCGACCTCGGCAGCGTTGAGCACATGCTTCAATCGATCCAGCGTCATGATAAGCTCCAAAAGAGGAGGATTTGGATTTATGAAGGCATATTCAAAGACATCCACACCAAGCCCGTCATGGCCGAAACGCTCGTCCGTGGCTATTAGCTCTTTGAGTCTTTCGCGGTAAAACACTCTGTGCATATCGTCTTCCCACCGTGGCGAATTTTCCTCGGAAAATACATTCAGAGAACCCTCCAAATCATCCAGAGAGGCTTGTGGCGGATAAATGTTGATGGAGGTATTCATGAGACCTTGGGTTACTCTTTTTGCCCCTTGTCCAACAACACGGAAAGGGCTGCTCGGCAGAATTCGGCGGCCTCCGTTCTATCGCCGCCCACTCCTTCCCCAATCTTTTTTATGGCGCCCGCGAGGTCAACACCAGCAAAATCACGGTAGATGGGGAAATCGTCCGGAAGGGGGGCGGGTTTAGAACCTCCCACGATAAGAGGAAGAGTAGGATGATATGCCTCCGTTATTTCTCCTGCTGATAAAGAAGGACTGAAATCTGCCTGAGATTCAACTGTATACTTTCCCCCGTATACAATTTCTTGTATCGATTCGTTGTATGCTACACATGTCGCCACAATACGCAGCTTGGATCCTTTAGAAGCACTCCGGTGTACTCCAACAGTTATGGATTTTGCTTGGAATTCCTTGACGATAAGCTCATCACCGCCCCAGATTAGCTGAGACCAGTCCGACGAACGCCTCAAAGATCTGTAAGCTATATCCTCTGCTTTTTCCTCCCTTGAAACTTGATCTATGGCGAACTCTATCACATCGGATCGAACCTCATCAGATGATGCATCACCGATCCCCATCTGAAAAAGCCATGCGCGAAAACGTGGGACATTTTCAAAATTCGCTTTAAGAAGACTGCTTTTCATGCCTTCCACGGTGCGGTTCCCGCGTGGGTTGCCACCTTCCTCGTATTCAACTCTGCAGGTACCGTCGTCATTGAAATCACTCCAAATGGACAGATTGGATCCATCTGCACCGCCCCATGCAAACCGGGCGCACTCTATTTTTTGAGAGGCAAGATAGGCTGCCGGGGCCGCGAGAACCGCCGCTCCGAGGGCAATATGTGATTGTTTAAGTTTCATAGTGTGTTTGAAATTAAAATTGCCCAGCGGTTTCCATTGTGGAAACCTCCGGGATAGTGAGCGCTCTGCGCGCTGTGGCTAGCTCCGCATTCGCGGAGTAGGAGAGAAGGTCAGAAGACCTTTTTACCCATTTTTATACAGGGGGCACGTGGCCTGTTTTTTGAATTGTGAACGTATTGTATACGTAAAATGGATTTTGTCAAGGGCGTGTGCTCGTTCGGTACATGTCATGGGTGTGGGTGTGGGTGTGGGTGTGGGTGTGGGTGTGAAAATTACAAAATATTTTTTGGGGTGGCCAGTCGAAGTGTGAATTTTGGGCTTGTAAAAAAGGTGAGTGTACACTATGCTACAGATAGATTTTACAGATCAACATGACCGACAAGGAACTCTACAAACTGTGCAAAAAATATGGACGAAAAGCGCTCCTTTGGAGGAGGCGATTTGTGGGGCTTGTGCCGGAAGTGAGCAAGCGGCGACTTTGGGAGAAAAAAGGATTTGGGTCGATCTTTGAGTTTGCGGCAAAATTGGCCGGGCTTTCACAAGAACAAGT
>MFXB01000021.1:1108-5593 GCA_001787475.1 Candidatus Peregrinibacteria bacterium RIFCSPLOWO2_01_FULL_48_20 | reverse complement strand
TTTTGAGCTCTTCGAACTTTTTATTGACGAAATAGAGGAGGCCTCCAAAAACAAGAATGGCTAGCACAAGCGGAAAAATGAAGTCCATACTATTGACGGTTACAGCGTTTTATTGTATAATTTAACGATGACCCTTGAAAACTCGTTGCCAGGAAGTGAATTGTCGAGGAGTGTCTAATATTACATAGCCATACGTGGATTAGTCCCTTCTCGACAATTTTCTCTCTGGCAGCCCTACACTAACAAAAACCCCATTCACATGCGAGGGTTTTTTATGATGTGAATCAGATCGACGGTCTTTGACAAATAGAAAAAATCTGGTAACATACTTCAGTATGAGAAACATTCTACCCTTACTGCCATTGATGAGCGCCTGTTCGATTCAAGATTGGTGCGGATCGGACGCGGTGGTAATGCGAGGTGAAAATTTTGGAGCGAAAGCGATATTCGACAGAAGCGACGGAAGCTTTGAAGGCTACTCCAAACCCGATCCTTCTTCAACCATGAAGATATACGCCGAAGAAGAATGGCGCGACTACGCGGCTTCAATCTTTAAACGGTATCAAGTGGTTTTGGATAATATTTTCATCGATACACCTGTTCTGGAATTGCAAGAAGACTATCCGAATGATTACGTGTGCGGAGAGAATGACTTTCCCGAACGGGACATCTACTACATTTGCAGCCCCGCCGAATGGACTATTGCCGAGGAAGTGGACGACCAAACAAGCTTGGCATGGATCGTGACGGACTGCAGCTTTAATTACGTGAACGGAATTTCCGCGATGAACAAGAATAATCTTGAGGACCCGGTCCAAGCTTACAACGTACTTGCGCATGCGACCGGCCATATCTTGGGACTTCAAGACACGACCAGAACCGCACATTCCAATCTCATGGATACCGGCGCCTTGGTGCCTCGTGACTTGAGCGTCGACTTGGTTAATCGCGAAATCTGGCAACTGTCCCACGCTCTCTCATGCGTCTTTAAAGATGAATGTTTGGAAGAATTGAGCGTGCAGGAGCCACGGACCGTTTGGGATGAAGTTGTGGAAGGGATGTTGGCCGCAGATTCCGGTGAAAGCCAATAATCTACAGGCTATTCAGTTTTTTCTTCAACTTCCTTCTTCGCCTTGGCCGCCTTCTTGGGCTTTTTGTCAGCCTTCTCAACCTTATCGGCCTTTTCTTCCACCACTGCATCGTCAGATGCAGCTTGAGCAGGTGCTTCTTCCTTTACCGCTTCTTTTCTGGCTTTCTTGGGCTTTTCAGCCGGAGCTTCGCCTTCGGCGAGCAAAGAAAGACCGATGCGCTTTTCATCCTTGTTGATTTCGATCACGCGAGCTTCCACGGCTTGTCCCACTTCGAGAACCTTTGCGGGATCTTCCGGATTGCCGGAAATTTCGGAGTTGTGAATGAGGCCGGTAATGTCATCTTCGAGTTGAACAAAAGCTCCAAATTGTGCGAGACGAGTGATTTTGGTCTTGATGAGGGAGCCCACTTTGTACTTCTTCTCGATTTCCTCCCAAGGATCTTTGGTGAGTTGCTTCATGGAGAGAGAAATCTTGTCGCCGTCGATGCCGATGATCTTCACATTCACTTTGTCACCGAGACGAGCGAAATCATGCGCATCGGAAACGTGACCCCAAGCGATCTCGGAAATGTGGACGAGTCCTTCGAGACCGTCAAAGGCCACGAAGATACCGAACTTCACAATACCGCTCACCGTTCCACTCATGCTATCACCCACTTTCAAAGTGGAGAGAGCGTCGCTGCGTTCCCGTTCGTAGGCCGCACGTTCGGAAAGAATGAGTTTTCCGTTCTCTTTATCGATATTAATGATTTTGACACTGAACTCTTTGCCGATGAGCTCTTGAAGACGGGAAAGAATTTTGGCGCTGTCCGCTCCATTCACGCGAGGATAGTGCAGGGGAGCCAATTGAGAGACCGGAATGAATCCTTTGATTCCATCCACATCCAAGAGGAGTCCTCCTTTGTTGGCTTCTTTCGGCTTAACTTTAAGCGTTTGATTGCTCTCGTACGCTTTCACAAATTTATCCCAGGTTTTGTCTTGGCTGGCACGGCGGAGGGAAAGAACCACAAGTCCGTCATCATTTTCAGGATCGAGAACACAAGCGGCGACTTCATCCCCGATGTGCAGTTCTTCAATCGTGTTCATGGAGTCTTTAATTTCGCGTCCGGAAATCATTCCCGTAAGTACGCCACCGAGATCCACAATAATACAATTTTTTTCAATGGAAACCACCGCTCCGGTCACCATGGCGCCGGGTTCGGGAAGAATAAGAGCAGGAGAATCCTGCATCAGTTGGTCCATGGGGACCACTATTGTTTGTACAGACATAAGTCTTCTGCATAAGGTTGAATTAATATTATAGCCTTATGATTCAGCAACCTTATGACTTGATACTGAATTGAACAAAGCCTCGCGATTCTACTTACTTTTCTTTGCTCTGTAAAGCAGATTTGGCTTCTCGGGTTTTCAAACCTTTGGAAGATTTGGCTCTGGGAGCTTTGCGCTTCAATACAATGGTGTCGCCGACTTTAACAATTTGAACCGTATCGCCTTCATGGAACGCTTCGTCGAGAAGACCTTGAGAGAGAGGATCTTCAATGAGTTCCTGCACTTTGCGGCGGACCGGACGAGCTCCATAATCGGGATCGATACTCAAGGTTGCGAGCAAGTCGAGAGCGTCGGGAGTAAGGTCGAGCACAAGGCCTTTATCATGGATGTGCTTTTGGAGTTCGCGCACGTGAATTTCCACGATTTGCTTGATGTTGTCATGCGTGAGCGGACGGAAAACCACAATGTTATCCACGCGATTGAGGAATTCGGGCTTGAAATGTTCTTTCAAATCTTTAAGCACCTCGTTTTTTTTGTGCTCAAACGTTTGCAGAGCGGCATCCATTTCGCTGGAATTGAGCTTGAATCCGATGGGCGCGGCACCTTCCGTGAGCTTACGGGCTCCAATGTTGGAGGTCATTACGATAATGGCGTTCGTGAAATCCACTTTGCGGCCTTTTCCGTCGGTGAGTACTCCGTCTTCCAAAATCTGGAGAAGGATGTTGAATACATCCTGGTGAGCCTTTTCAATTTCATCGAAGAGAATCACGCTATAAGGTTTGCGACGGACTTTTTCGGTAAGTTGACCTCCTTCTTCGTAGCCCACGTAACCGGCAGTGGTTCCGGTGAGCCGGGACGTATTGTGACGTTCCATGAATTCACTCATGTCGATTTTCACGAGCGCGTCTTCATCGTTATAAACTTCACGCGCCAGCGTTTTCACAAGTTCCGTTTTTCCCACTCCGGTCGGTCCGAGGAAAATAAAGGAAGCAATGGGACGTTTCGCACTGGAAATTCCGGTTCGGCTGCGGCGAATGGCCGTGGCCACTTTTTTCAAAGCTTCTTCTTGTCCCACCACATGACGCTGTAAAATACCTTCCAAGTCCTTGAGTCTTTCCACATCTTCTTTTACGAGTTTGGTGACGGGCACGCCGGTCATGCGGGATATGACGCGAGCAATGTCCTCCGCATCGATGCTGCCTCGCATTTCACGAGGAATTTTCACGCGTTTTTCTTCCTCGATTTTTTCTCCCAAAATAAGTTCTTGCTGACGGAGGTCGGCCGCTTTTTCATAATCCTGTTCACTCACGGCGCGTTCCTTTTCTTTGGTGATGCGTTTGAGCTGCCGTTGGAACTCTTTGAGCGTGTCGCTTTCTTGTTTGGAAGACATGCCTTTGAGGGCCGCGGCTTCATCCATCACATCGATGGCTTTATCGGGAAGGAACCTATCATTGATGTAGCGCTTGGAAAATCGCACGGACGCTTCCAAAGCGTCGTCGTGAATTATCAGGTTGTGGTGGTTTTCAAAACTTTCTTTGATTCCGCGCAAAATCGCGAGAGTGTCCTCTTCGGTGGGTTCTTCCACCATCACCGATTGGAATCGACGTTCGAGCGCGGCATCTTCTTCCACATATTTGCGATATTCGGTGGTGGTGGTGGCTCCAATCACTTGGACTTTTCCTCGAGAGAGAGCCGGTTTCAAAATGTTGGCGGCATCCAGACTGCCTTCCGCGCTTCCGGCACCGATCACAGTGTGGAGCTCATCAATGAACAAAATCACATTGGGTTGGCTGGCCGCTTCTTCCAAAATTTGTTTGATGCGTTCCTCAAATTCTCCGCGGTACTTGGTTCCGGCAACCACACTGGCCATGGAAAGGCTTAAAATACGTTTATCAAGCATGCTGTCCGGCACTTGCTCGGCCACAATACGCTGAGCGAGGCCTTCCACCACGGCGGTTTTACCCACGCCCGGATCTCCGATGAGCACGGGATTGTTCTTGGTTTTTCGCAGTAAAATGGCAACACATCGCTCCACTTCCTTTTCACGTCCGATGATGGGTATGAGCTTTTTGTCCTGTGCTTCTTGTACCAAATCGCTGGTGAAGTAATCGAGTGCCGGGGTGGCC
>MFXB01000021.1:0-1101 GCA_001787475.1 Candidatus Peregrinibacteria bacterium RIFCSPLOWO2_01_FULL_48_20 | reverse complement strand
TTTTTCTTGGCATCGAAGCCTGTTTCTTTACTTTCTTGACCGGCCAGAACGCCTTGGAGGCCGTTCAGGAAAAATTCCAAAGGATTCATGTTCCCGGACATGGGTGCGCCGGTAGGCGCAGGAGCCTGAGTCATATTGGGATTTTGCTTCATCCGTTCGAAGGTTTGAACAATCTCCTGACGAATATCCTCGGGGGAAATTTTCATATTTTCCAAGATCACGGTGGCCGCCGTGTTTTCTTGAAGCACCAAAGCGTAGAGCAGATGCTCGGTCCCCACAAACATATGGGAGAACTCGTGCGCGCTGCGAATGGCGTCTTCAATCACTTTTTTGGCGAAACCCGAAAGACCTCCGGGATTTTTACTTCCTCTCTGATTCATTTGTGTGCGCCCCACGGTTTTGAGCACAAGGTTCACATTTTCAAGAGTAACGCCGAAATTTTGGAGTACAGTGGCGCCCAGGGAAGTCCTTTGCGCTAAGATCCCGATCAGAATATGCTCGGTTCCCACATAACTTGTGCCCGTTTTTTTGGCTACCTCTTGCGCCACAATGAGCGCCTGCTTTGCCTCTTTTGTAAACTTATTGAATTGATCTGAATTGGACATAATTTGGGTTAAAATGCAGTGCTCTTTAACTATAACAGATTTTCCGAAGTTTTTCAGCCAATACAGTTTGCCAAAAGCCAAGGAAAATTTCCAGTATATTTTTATGAATCATAAAAGTGTTCACAAGTATTGCGATAAAACTTAAATATGTTCTTGGCAAGATAAGGCGTTTTAAACTATTTTTTTGGCAAGGTCAAATACTTGATAAGTGGCTTGCTTAAGCTTAAATTCACTCCTTACAGCAGAAAACAATATGTCCGTCAAAGACAAATTATCGGAAACCCTTCAAGCTTTGGGTTTCACGGAACGTGAAGCTCGCATCTACCTCACGGTTTTGGAACTCAAAGAAGCGTTGCCGGCCAGTATTGCCCGCTTATCGGGAGTAAAACGGCCTTGGGCCTATTTTCTTTTGGAGCGATTGGCACAAAAGGGACTCCTCAGTTCGGTAAAGAAGAACGGTCATCTTGTGTATCAAGCCAAAAATCCGCATCGATTT
>MFXB01000020.1:1241-5381 GCA_001787475.1 Candidatus Peregrinibacteria bacterium RIFCSPLOWO2_01_FULL_48_20 | reverse complement strand
TTTTTTGGGGAGATTTTGTTAGTATTTTGGCATGTACTTTGCCCACTCCACGCCCTGGTACAAAAAACTGCTTGTGTATGCCGTTTTTGCCAGTTTTTTGGCGGGTATTTTGCCGATGAACCAAGTGGCTGAAGCGCTCTCCATCATGCAAAGCCTGGAATCGGAGACGAATTTGAATCCTGGAGGAGGGCTTCCGGAAATCCGAAATGTGGGAAGCACCGAAACGCGTTATGGACTCGTGGCGATTTTGGTTGAGGAAGAAACGTGGGAGGCGAGCACCAGCGAATCGGGAATGTTTTCTTTTTTGGGAGTCGGCAGTTTGTCCGGGAAAATTCAAACCTACGCGGCCGATGTACAAGCCACCTTGCCGTGGACCAAAACGGTGATTGTGACCGTGAGCGAAGAAGACACGCCGGTGGAAATTCAGCGCATGCTCGAGCGCTTTTACTTTGAAGGAAATCCGGAAGATTCCGATGCCACGAAGCTCAGCGGCGTGGTTTTGGTGGGAGACGTGCCGCTGCCCGTGGTGAATAAAAAGGGAAATCGATTTATTTCTCTCCTCCCCTACACCGATTTTGAAGAACCCAGCTATCTTTTGGACGGCGCCACGCTCGACTTTCTTCCCAATCAAGAAGCGCAAAAGTTGCAAACGGAGGTTTGGCACGGGGTTATTGTTCCTCCTTTGGATGGCCAAGACGGTTTTGATCTTCTCGGCAGTTATTTTGACAAAAATCATGAATTTCACACGGGGAATGAGGATTACACCACTTTTGACGAAAAGGTTTTTGTAGCGGATTTGGTGACCGAGGAGAGCACGATCAATTCGACTTCTTTTTCCGCCTATGAGCGGTTTATCAATCTTTGGGAAGAGTTGAGTTATTATCGCTATACGAATGACATGGTGGAAGATTTGTATGTGGAGATGCAAGCGTCCGTGGAGGCCGGGGACGCCCTCGATAACGACGGCGACGGAGAGGTGGATGAGGAAGCGCCGAACGGCATTGACGACGACAGCGACGGCTGGGTGGATGAAGACAATGGGGACGGTTTTTGGGGAATCGATAATGACGGCGACTGCTCGACCCTTTCCGCGAGTGAGCAGGATTCGAACGGCGATGGAAAACCTTGCTACAAGGGAGTTTGGAATGCCGACACCGATTCCTATGACGTGGAACCGGACAGCAACGTGGATGAGGATAGTTTTGAAGACAACAACAACGACAAAGGCTGGATTATCGACCTTTACGCCGAGGGGAACGCGGATATATTTGAGGATCAAATGGTGGATGAAGACCCTCCGGGCGATACGACGGGAGGAGAGGATGCGGACGGCGACGGCTATGCGGACGGGGACGGTTGTCCGGGTTTTTGCGGGGTGGATGACAACGGCGATGCGGAAGATCACGACGGAGACGGCTACCCGACCGGAATTGAAATTTTAGCGCGTTGGGATTGGGGGGATGAAAAGGACCCGTGGCCGTCGGTGCGTAACTGGACCAATGATAATTTTGGCACCGCTTTTGACGAAGATGAACAGGCTACGGAGTACTTGCAGGAGATGTTTATCGATCAATTTTTTGACGGTCAGTATAAGCATCCCACTTGTTATGAAGGCGGCACTTACCATCCCGAATGGGATGATGACGAAGACGGTTTTTGCGATGAAGACGGCTCGACGGAAGTTCAGCTGTGGGTTGACGGTGACGGAACGCCCGGCGATGGAGTTTGCGCCTACAACGACGCCGATTGTGACGGTCAAATTGATGAAGATCCACGCGGGCTGCAACCGGAAGGAATGTTCGACGACTTGCCGGATATTCAAGCAAAGGTCGTTGTGGATGGCCTCATCAAACGTTATGCGGAAATTTTTCAAAAGCCGCTGGGAATTTGGAATCGGCTCATTGATCAAACGGGACGTTACTCCACGCGTGCCAGCGACGGGGAAAGCGTGATCAACGATTACGATACCGCCATTTCGCTGATCGCCAAAAAGGACGAGTACGTTTTGCAGTATTTGTATGAGCTCAATGAAAACATGGAGGAAAAAGTGAATACAATCGTGGAGGAAGATTTGTCCCAAGAAATTCCCATCATCGCGGGTTTGACCATCAGCGGTGAGTTTGTGATCGGTGACGATGACGACGATGATGACGATGATGATGATGACGATGACGGCGAGGAGATTTGTGATCCCGACGGGGACACCACCGACGATGACAGCTGTTATCAATTTGTGAACCATTCGGGATTTAATTCGGCATTTTGGGACGATGAAGCGGGTCTTAAGGACTTGGATCAATTGTATTCTTGGGATTATTTTATCAACGGGCAACAACTGCCGGAAATAACGAGCGTGGCGGCATGCACCAATTTCGCCGGAACCGATGAGGAAGAGGGACAGCTGGCGAAGTTCAGCAGTCTTTACAGCCGCGAGTTTGCTTCGGATGAAGATCATAAAGATATGAATGTTGAAGAAGTGCAGGAGTATCGAAACTGCATTCCGGAATTCGCCCCCTACACGGAAGATATTTCCCCGCTTTGCGATACGCCCACCGCCCGCATGTCCACTCGCGCTTTGGATGGCGCGAAAGTTCCCAACGAAGGCGTGGATACCAGCGGTTGGGAGGTTGGTGCGGAAGCTTGTTTTGAATTCCGGGAATTGGAAACTTTCAATGACTACACTCAATCCAAAGGTGAATTCAACGATTGGTTGACCACCAAAATCCGCAAGTTCCGAAAAGAAGACGATTCCGACGAAGCGGAAAGTTATGAAGCTTTTTTAGTGACGGTGGAAGAAAAAATGCAATCTATTGCGGACAAAAGCAGCGGCCCTCCCCGTCCCGATGAAGCCACGCTGAGAAAACATTTTGATGAAATCGATTTGATTTCGGCCGACGATGACCACAGCTACACGATGATCGATTTGCTCACGGAGCTGGGCTACGAGGATCCAAGCGATGACGACGTGGATACTTTTATCGGCATGATTAAAGACAATAACTCTTTCGTGAGTACGGTGAAGGAAGTGGGAGAAGATATTTCGGAAGTGGAAGATGTGGGCGATGCGGTTGACCTTGTGGTGGGCTTTTTCACCGGCAGCAATGAGGAAGAAGAGGATTCCATCACCATTGAGAATCCGCACGAAGGAAGCGGTATGGACGATGTGGAATCCATCACCATTACCTTCGATAAGCAGTATTTTTTCTTTGAGGTTTTGGACGATCTTTCTTATTCCATTGTGCTGACCGACGATTATAGCGACGCCCAGAAAATCGGTTCGGTTTATAAGCATACCGAGCCCAATGCGGCCACGCTCAACGCACAAATCAGCAACGGAGGTTCGCCGAATCTTCCCATCGACAAAACACGTCGCATTTCTTTTATTGATAATGGAAATTTGGCGCGAAGTCTCACCTACGTGAATGTGTTTGATGCGAAAGAAGTTGCGGACGTGGAAGAGGACATCCTGCGATTGGCGGAAGATTTCACCGAGGTTGCCGGCGGCAGCAGTTTTGAAAACGAAGTGGAAGAATTTTATGAGGATATCAATTTGGAGCAACTGGAAGACGCGCTGGAGTGGCGCTATTTGAGCATTGATGAAAAACATCGTTACGTACTCACGCACTATCTTGGCACCGAGGAACCGATCATTGCGAAAGCGCGCAGCGGTTATGAAATGATGTCCATGATTGCGGATGGAAATGCCAGTGAGCTTTATTTTGCTTTCAACGGCAGCAAGCCGGAAACGGAAGAAGATTTGGAATTTAAATATCGCAGCCAGGAAGCCATTGACGCCGCTTTGGCGGCGGCCAAAAGCACGGAGCCGGAAGAACCGGAGCCGCTTTCCGAGCTCAGCAACACCACGCCGGTTTTAATCACCGAGTGGCTGAGCGCCATACAAGAATGGTTGAAAGAGGTCGAGGATTCTTTGAGCAGCTTTGATACCCACGAGGAAGAAACCTATTGCGGTGATAAGTTTGAATACACCTCCGGAGTCTTGGTGGACAGCGATGACGACGGCATACCCGACAGCGCGTCGGCAACGATTTCGCTGAGCTTAACTTCCGACGACAATGAAGTTTTGCAAGCAAACGGAAACGATTACTACACCGTCTCCGTGAGCGCGAAAAAGTCGGACGG
>MFXB01000020.1:0-1184 GCA_001787475.1 Candidatus Peregrinibacteria bacterium RIFCSPLOWO2_01_FULL_48_20 | reverse complement strand
AGACAGCGTCGCCGTGAGTGGAAATTCCGTGCTCAAATTGACCGGCGGCGTGGCCACTTTTAACTTGGTGAGCGGCGAGATCGGTAAGTTTACCGTTCGAGGGGAACCGGCGAATCGCGAGGATCTTTCGAACAGCAATACCTTGAGCGGAACGGTGGAAAGCAAACTGGTGAAAGTGACCACGTACACCACCGAAGAAGAAGCGGCGTCGGATACGGGCGAAACGGAAACGGGCACACGCATTGAAGTGAAAGACTCTGCCGGAACCGTGGTGGCCGTTTTGGATCCGGAAACCGGGGACTTGGAGCTGAGGGGCGCAGAGGCCGAGCTTCGCGAGGCCTCGAGCAGCTTGCCCACGCGCGTGGGAATCACTCCGCAAAGCGGAGCATTACAAGAGGGCGAAACTTTAGGCGTATTCTTTATTATTCCCGATGAAAAAAGCGTGTCCATCGGAGACGGTTTTGCGGGTGTTTTCGTTCAAGAAATTGGAGAAAATGCGAATGCGGCCACGGCGGAAAACGGAGTCGCTTTGGAAGATGGTGAAAAGGAAATCGGTTTGGTCACCGCTCTCGGTCAAATTGCCGTGGCGGAGGATTATCGTTTGGATTTTGACAACCCCGGAGCGATCAATCTTTATGATCCCATTCACATTGTGGACAAGGCCGGCGAAACGGTGTTCACCGTGACGGTCAAACATTCTTTCAGTGAAGGAAGCCTTGTGAGTCCGGAAGCAACGTATTCAGAATATTTAAGCTTCGCGGAACTTTGGCCTCAGGGGAAACGAGGAAAAATAGTAGTTGAGTCTCTTGCGCTCTTTTTTAAGCCTGCACTTCGTGCAGTGGCGGCGGTGATTCTTCCCGACAGCGATGGCGATTCTCTCGACGATTTGGAAGAATGGACCATCGGCAGCGATCCGGCGGACGAAGACACGGATGGAGATTCCTATAACGACGGCAGTGAAATCTTTTCGGGCTATGATCCTTTGGAAGTCGGTGAAAAATTATTTACCGATATTTCTTCGGATCACGCGGCTTATCATGATTTGGCCGTTCTTTATTTGCGTGGCGTTATAAAAGGGTACAGCGACGGCAGTTTCAAGCCCGACAATAAAATGACGCGGGAGGAATTTGTAAAAATCGATTTGGGCGCGATTTGTAAAAATTGTGACCGTTATTCGGAAACCT
>MFXB01000019.1 GCA_001787475.1 Candidatus Peregrinibacteria bacterium RIFCSPLOWO2_01_FULL_48_20 | reverse complement strand
TTCCAAGCTTTCCATATAGATCACCGCAAGGCCGTTTTCCTTTGCGTAATCGGCAAGGTCTTTCAGTTCTTGGAGAGAAGGTTCATCAAAATCGGCGGCATTTAAAAGTGGAAGCGTTTCCAGGTTGTATCGACTGGAAAAATAGGAGAAGGCATCGTGCGTTACAATGAGTTTGTTGGTTTGGCATGAGCTGAGACCGGCACTTATTTCTTCATCCAAAGCTGCCAGTTTTGCACGGATGGCTTCCGCGTTTGTGCGGAATTCAGGTGCGTGCTCAGGGTCGAGTTCCGACAGATAGTCGGAAAGAAGCAGCACCATTTCTTGAGCGAGAACGGGATCGAGCCATACATGCGGATCCAAAAGATTTTCTTCATTGAGGACAAAGTCCATTTCGTGGGAATACACAAGCACGAGACCGCTATAGTCCACCAACTGGCCGAAATAAAATTCTTCTGCCCAGTTTTCGAAAGCGCCGCCTTGAGCAACGGTGAGGTCTGCCGTTTCAATCGCCTTGAGGTCATTTGTGCTTAAAGCGTATTCGTGCGGTTCAATTCCGTCCGGCGTAATTTGAGTGATGTTCACATAATCTCCGGCAATTTGTTCGGTGAAATAAGTAAGAGGGTAGAAGCTCGTCACCACCTGCGCGAGCGAGTCGATTTCTTGCGGGGTGCAAGAAATAAAGAGCAGAGCAAAGGTCATCAGTAAATATTTTTTCATAGATTGTGTCGCTAACGCGACGTTTTTAAGCTGCACTGCGTGCAGTCGCCATAAAGATTAAGGGCGTGATTCCGAACGGACACGCCTTTTCGTTTTAAAGCAGAGGCCGTTTTTTTAATGAGTGTTTCGAGCTGAGGATTGTTAAAGTCGATCACGTTGCTGCATTTTTCACAGATAAAATGATGATGATGATTTTCTTTTTCGTGTTTGAGTTCGTAGCTTCGAAGGCCGTCGTGCAATTTCAGTTCTTCCAGCAAGCCCGCTCCCACCAAACTTTCGAGTTCGCGATAAAGAGTGGTTTTATGAGGAGTAAGTCGATAGCGGTTCAGTGCTTTCAAAAGTTCGGGTACCGAAAGCGGTTCCTCGATTTTCTCAAAGACATCCAGGATTTTTTCTTTTAAAACCGTAACGTGAAGTCCGTTCGCGCGAATTTCGTCTCGTCTGGTCGTTTGCATAATGCTTTAATACCGCAACTCAGTTGCAATTTCAAGGCGATTTTTGAAGGCTTGCGAAAAAGGTGGTGATGGGGACCGTTAAAATAAGTCCGATACTCGCGGCGAAGGTTTGCACCATTTCTTCCGCAACAAACTCGTAGTTGAGCACGCTGTTCATGCCGTAACCGTCGATCAAAAAGATAAGCAGCATGGGAAGCGAAGCTCCCGCAAAAACAAGTACCAATGTGTTCACCATGGAACCGATGTGATCCTTTCCGACGCTCATGGCTCGCGTGTATAAATCCCAAAATGAAATATTTTTTTTGTTGCTTTTAAGTTCATGAACGATTGAAGCTTGCGAAATACTCACATCGTCGAGCACGCCGAGCATGCTGATGAGAATTCCGGCGAGCAGCAGTTTTTGAAAATCGATAAGGTCGCCGAATTGAGCGTTTAAAAATGCCGCCGAATCATCGGCGAGACCGCTCAAGTGTGCGAGGTCTGCAAAAATTCCCGCGAGAACCCCGCTCACCACCAAAGCAAAAAAAGTTCCCAGTACCGCCGCGGAAGTTTTTCGGTTGAATCCGTGTGAAAGATAGAACATGGCCGGAATCATAAGAAGACTTCCAAAAATTGCGGTCCATAGAGGATCCCAACCCAGGAGCATGAGCGGGAAAAGAAGTTTAAACAAAATTACGAAAGAAAAGACGAGACCGAGCAGCGACCGCAAACCTTGCCAGCCCGTGACTAAAATTACAGTCCCAATAAACAGAGCAAATAAAATGTAAACCGCGGGGCGTCGCACGTAATCGGCCAAAGTGTAGGAGCTGATTCCCACTTCACCCCAATCTTGAACGACGAGTCGGTCGCCCACTTCAAAATCTTGATCGACGATCGTGGAGCGGTCTTTGGAAATTTCGATTTCTTCACCGTCTTTTGTCAGCAGTAGCACGGAGGTTTCATCATTTTGGATCACTTTGCCTTCCACTTCGTTATAAAGCTCGGATCCCCAATACGAAGGCGTAAAATCGACCAGAAAAAGTCCCACGGTCAGCAGACCTAAAATGAAGAAGAAAAGTTTTTTCATAACACTCGGCTTCGCCGAGAAGTTAAAGTGACTCTGGCAAGCCCCCGATATAATCGGGCTTCAAGATGTAAACGTCAAGTACCGCTTTCGCCATGGCGATCCATTCGCGAGTGCGGTAGTAGTCTTCCATCACGTAAGCTTGGCGGCTCGCGGAAAAACCGGTGCTTTCAATGCCGAGCGCTTCGCAGGTGAACACTGCGCGAGGAAGGTGAAAATCTTGCGTAACGAGAATTGCCTCATCAATACTCCAAATTTCTTTCGCGCGAATGCAGGTGTCGTAAGTGCGACGACCGGCATAATCGGCTGATACATTTTCATCGGGAATGCCGTAATCGATTAAAAACGCTTCCATTGTATCCGGCTCGTTATAATAAATGGTGGTGTTGTCGCCGGAGACCAGAATTTTTTTTATTTTCCCCGCGTTATAAAGTTCCGCCGCCGTGAGAAGTCGATCGCGAAGCGCATCCGAGGGCGTGCCGTCGCTTTTCACTCCCGCTCCAAACACAATTCCCACTTCCAATTCGGGCGCTTCACTGACATCGGTAAGAATCGGTGACTCGTCGGGAAGAAAAAAATAGGGGAGGGAAAGGAAGATGGCGAAAGCCGCAAGACAAAAAACAAATGAAAGTCCGAGAGCGAGAAAAAGTCTTTTAAATGTTTTTGAAATCACATATGCATTATTGCTCAAAAAACACTTTATTGAAATTTGATTTTGAATCTGCGGATTTCTTAAACTTTGACCTGTACCACAAAACAATTTTCTTTTTTAGAGAGTGATTTTTTTAATTCGTTCTTGTCGAGTTTCAATAAAAGGAGGAAATTTTTATTAGCACTTTTTTTACTCCATAACCCACTACGCCATGGCAGCAAAAAAGAAAGCTAAGAAGCCTGCAAAAAAGGCAAAGAAAGTAGCCAAGAAGAAGGCTGTAAAAAAGTCTTCAAAGAAACGACGTTAACACGGCTTAGCCGTGAATTTCAGCGTAATTCAAAAACTCCATCCGCGCGGTGGAGTTTTTTTAAAATAATTCCACCGGGAAATAAAAATTACTGCGACCTTCGTTCACCAAATCCACACGAACATAAATCGTCACGAATGTTTCTGCCGTATCGAAGGGTTCTTCAATCACAAAAACGTAAGGTTCTTTTTGCATGACCGGGTGATCGCGATTATAACGATCGCCGTTTTGTTTGATGAGTTCGACTTTGACGGATTCCACTTCATCCGTAGTGTTTCCAATCGTAATGAGTAAGGATTCTCCGTTTTTGATTGGCGTATGCCCAAGCGCGGCAAAATCCGGATCGAGTTTTTCCATACATACGCTGGCCGTGCAGTAGTTACCTTCAAAGCCGGGAACGACGGTTCCGTCTTCCAAACTCAGCATGGTGCCCGAGCGGCCTTCGAGTTCTCCATAAAGATCAATATGTTTGGAGTCGTCGCAGGCGCCAAGTAGCAGTCCGATCAAGAGAAAAAGTTTTTTCATGAGTCACTATATTAATGTATTGCGGCATGGAATCAAACGTTTTAAACTTCGGCCATGCAGCAGCACGCCAAACGTCTCCTCCTTACCATTCTCGTTTTTTGTTTGGGGGCTCTTTCGGGCGTTTTCGGATATGCGGTGGTGAATGCGCAAGCCGAAGATAAAGTTTTTCGCTTGGATGATGAGTACAGTTCGTCATACTCTTACATCAGGCCTTTGCTCATGTGCGGTCTTTCCGAAGAAGATGAGAGCGCGCGTTTGGCCGATTTGGAAATGGATGTGACTGATGCAATTCAAGAGTATGGAAACGCCGGAATTACCGTTTCCGTTTACTTTCGTGAGCTTCGATCGAACAGTTGGTTCGGTGTGAATGAAGAGGAGGAGTATTCGCCGGCCAGTTTATGGAAATTGCCGCTCATGATGACTTATTTAAAGTTGGAAGAAATGGAATCGGACGTTTTTGAAAATGATTTTTATTACGCGGAAGACTTGGGACTCAACGATTATCAAAATTATATTCCGGAAGAGGCGATTGCAGTGGGCAATACGTATTCAACGGACGATCTTCTTGAGAAAATGATTGTGTATTCCGATAACAATGCGGCAGGGTTGTTGGAGCAACGTCTCATCGAGACCGGAGATCTTTGGTATTTGGTTTATAACGATATCGGACTTCGAATACCGATTCACATTGAGCCGATGACGGAATTCATTTCGCCCAAAGCCTATTCTTACTTTTTCCGTGTGCTTTATAATTCCACTTATTTGACGGATGCCAATTCGGAAAAAGCTTTGGAACTCTTGTCACGTGATCGTTTTGAAGACGGCATTGCGGCTTCGGTGCCGGTGGAAATACCGGTTTCCCAAAAATTTGGAGAACGAAAACTTGTTGTGGGGGATGAGGTTTTGGAAACCGAGCTTCACGATTGCGGAATTGTTTACTTTCCCAAGGACCCCTACATTTTATGCGTGATGACGAAAGGGGATGCCGAATTTGAACAACTGTCCGCTATTATTCAACATGTTTCTCAAGTGGTTTACGGCGCTGTTGAAGAAAACAACGGATGGCTTGGCTTTTTCTGATTTTATGATATAATTAGCTTATGAAACGTCTATTCGCAGCCATTTTGGGGCTTCTCTTCACTTCCGTCGTGGTGCTCACGGTGGGTTTTGCGATGAATATGGATGAGCACGGCAATATGGCGGATTGTCCTTATACCGAAAACGGATCATCGATGTGCGCCATGACCGGTTTGGAACATTTGGCTCAGTGGAAAATGAATTTTGTCGCAATGACGCAGGGACAAAATATTTTACTGCTTTCCACTTTTATTTCCGGTTTCTTCGTTTGGCTCGGATTTTCATTTAAAGAAGTTTTGAGCTTGGAACGCGTCAAATTGAGATGGCGGGAGCGGACAAACGATGTCCTCAAATCGGTAGATACTCTGCTGGCATTGCTCTCACGCGGCATTCTTCATCCAAAGGTTTATCAAGAAGCGTAGTTCTTAACCTTCTTCAAGGTTTTAACTTGTCTTTTTAATTAACCTTATTTATGAACAACGAAAATTGTAAAAAACTAAAACTTAAGATCGATGGGATGACGTGCAGCAGTTGCGAAGTCCTCATTGAAAATGCGTTTAAAAAAATTCCCGGCGTGGAAAGAGCTTATGTGCATGCGGCGAGCGGGAAGGCGGATGTTTATTGTTCCGAGGATCCCGGTTTGACTCAGCTGCAGGATTCCGTTAGCGGTCACGGTTATAAGGTGGCTTATTGGGAACAAGAGCCTGTAGTTGCCACTCCCATCGAAGGCAACAGTAAAGAAGACTACCTTCAAATCGGTTCCATTTT
The DNA here is from genome assembly GCA_001787475.1 of Candidatus Peregrinibacteria bacterium RIFCSPLOWO2_01_FULL_48_20. Classification (GTDB taxonomy): domain Bacteria; phylum Patescibacteriota; class Gracilibacteria; order UBA1369; family 2-02-FULL-48-14; genus 2-02-FULL-48-14. The sequence continues at coordinate 673 of MFXB01000019.1, read as the reverse complement.
TTTCTTTTTGATGACTCTTTACTTGGTTTTCAAGCAATCCGGTATTTTGCCGAGCGGGGTTGGAGTTACGGAAAATATGAGTTTGGGCTTTGCATTTGTGATCGGGCTGGTGGCCGCCGTTTCCAGTTGTTTGGCGGTGGTGGGTGGACTTCTTTTGTCGGTTGCCGCGAAGTACAATGAAGCCTTTCCGCATTTGACCGGTTTCCAGAGATTTAAGCCGCATTTGTTTTTTAATATCGGACGTGTAGTCTCGTATACCGTGCTGGGAGGGCTTGTGGGCTTGTTTGGTTCCACGTTGACGCTTTCGCCGCGAGTGAACGGAGTCTTGGTGATTTTGGTGAGCATTGTGATGATTTCACTTGGATTTCGATTGCTTAAACTTTTTCCGGGACTCACGCGCTTTCAACCGAAAATGCCCAAGTTTCTTGCGCACCGCATTTACGCGATGGCGGAAGGAAATTCAAAGTCGACGCCTTTCGTTTTAGGCGGTCTCACTTTCTTTTTACCGTGCGGATTCACGCAAGCCCTTCAACTCTACGTTTTAACACAAGGTGATTGGCTCACGGGCGCGCTCACCATGTTGATGTTCTCGCTGGGTACTTTGCCCGGCTTGCTTTCTCTGAGTGCCGTTTCCAGTTTTGCCAAAGGCGGTGTGCAAAAACTGTTTTTGAAG
>MFXB01000018.1:18625-21461 GCA_001787475.1 Candidatus Peregrinibacteria bacterium RIFCSPLOWO2_01_FULL_48_20 | reverse complement strand
TTTGATTTGCGCCAAACACGCGTCCACCAAATCCTCCGAAGAAAATTTCTTTTCTTTTAGTCCCAGGTGCGCCTCGGCAATGGAAAGCCAGTTCAAATCCATTTAAAGAATGCGTTTAATTCGTATTTGATGGTTCACCTTCGGAAGCCCGCTGCACCCCAAAAGTTCGTCCGCCGTTGCTAAAACCCCGCGCGCCTCATCCTCGCGCGTGACATTGGAAAGTCCCGTCACTTGAGACGTTTCCGGCACACCCTTCGTATCGAGCTCCTTCAGCACCTCCACATAGTTCAAAATTTCCGTAAGCTGTCCCGCATAGCGCTCCTCCTCTTCCGTGGTGAGTTTCAGCCGCGCCAACCGCGCAATATGCTGAACTTGTTCTTTCGTGAGTTTCATAAAAAGAATATAGCGTAGACAAGTCCTCTATTCCAATAGAAACGAGTTAGCTATACTGAGCTCATGCAAAAAACCCTTCAAAGCATCGCCGGCGTTTCTTTCATTTTTTTTGTGGTGCTCGGAGGCTTGCATATTTCCACTTCCCTGCTGCTCGCTCAAAATGTCATCAACGTCCCGACACGGCTCATTTGGAACGCGCTCGATCTCCCTTTTCTCTTGGCGGCTCTCCTCTACGGAACCAGTAAACTGTCGCTCACACTGGAAGACCTTACGGGAAATTTAAAAGTTCCCTTTGCCCTGCTCGGCAGCGCCGGCCTCCTCATTTTGATTTTGGCTCTTTACACTAACTTTGGATTTCCGGATGCAAACCTCTTCTGACCCCATTGCCAATCGTCCCAAAAAAGTCATGGCCTTTGGCACTTTTGATTTTTTCCATGCGGGGCATGAAGACTACCTTCGCCAAGCCCGCGCTCTGGGCGACGAACTCATTGTGGTGGTGGCGCGCGACGACACCGTGAAAAAAGTAAAAAATGCGGCACCCGTAAACAACGAACGCAAACGTCTCCGCGACGTGGCCGCCTGCTTTCATGTGAGCAAGGCCGTGCTCGGAAACCTCGACGACAAGTACCGCGTCATCAAACGCTACACTCCCGATGTACTCGCCCTCGGCTACGATCAATATGTGTTCACTTACGGACTCAGAAACTTTTTCATTCAAGAAAAACTCGGCACGGAAATCGTGCGCCTGGAATCCTTCCGGCCGCAAACTTTTAAAAGCTCCCTGATTAAAAGATCGCTCAACCGACTCACCGAAGGTGAGCTAAAGAAAGACCGTCGCGCAAGCGACTCCTTATCCTCCACGCCATGCGCCCAAGACTCGCTTACAACCTCGGCCGCCTAGCCCGCATCTCCCTGCAAAATGTGGGCCGCAATTTGCTGCTTTCGGTTGCCACCACGGTGATGATGGGCCTCATCCTTTTCATTTTTAACGTGATCATGGTGCTGAACGTGCTCACGCAGTCCGCACTCGACCAACTCGCCGAAAAAATCGACCTCATTGTTTACCTCAACGAAAGTTCTTCTCTTATTGGAATCAATGATTTGGTGGCGGAAGTGCAGTCCCTCCCGGTGGTAACGGAAGTGCAGTACACCAGCAGCGCGGAAGCCTTGGAACAATTTATTGATTTGTACCCTGACAAGGCCGACCCCTTCACGGTTTACGGAATCGAAAACCCGCTGCCGGCGAATCTTCGCATCGTCACGGAAAGTCCCGATCAACATGCCATGGTGCTCGATTACTTAAAAGATTCCGCTTACTCAGAACTCTTGCTGAGCACCGAAAGTTCCAGTGAAAATCAAGCCATCGCCGCGCGCCTCATCAACGTGACGCAGTTCACCAAAAAACTCATCGTAGGCGTGGTGATTACTTTTGTTTTCGGTTCCCTTTTGATGATTATGAACGCCATCCATCTCAGCATTTTTACGCGCAAAACCGAAATCCAAATCATGCAATTGGTGGGCGCCAAACCCGGAATGATTCGCTTTCCTTTTCTGGTTGAAGGCGGAGTCTACAGTTTCATCGCCGTCTTTTTCAGTTTCTTTTTATTGATGTTTTTCCTGGAAGGCACGGCGCTCTCGGAGTACATCAACTTCAGTGCCGACTTCAGCCCGTTTTGGCTTTTTGCCGGTGAAATGCTGGCCAGCGTGGCGTGGGAGTTTTAGCCAGCAACTTGGCCACCAACTTTTATTTAAAACGTACACTCGTCCTCGAGCATGATTAAAAACTTCAGCGCCATCATCCTTCGCACTCGGGACTGGGGAGAAAAAGATCTCCTCGTCTGCGCGCTTTCCGAGGACGGTGAACGTCTCGACCTCATTGCGAAAGGAGCGGGCGGCCCGCGCTCGAAACGCCGCAGCCACCTCGAAAGCATGAACGCCGTTCGCGGCACGATTTACGAAAGCAAAGGACGCGCTTACCTCCAAACCGTGCAAACCGAAAACAGTTTTTTGCGAGTAAAACAGGAGCCATGTCTGGTTTTCCGCTTGGCCGTTTTTGTTGAGATTTTGGAAAAGACCTTGCGGCCCGAGCACGCACATCCGGAAATCTACCCGCTTTTTTTGGAGACCTTGGAGAGTTTGAACGAAAAAAACCGTCGCGCTAGCTCTGCAATTCTTGTGGAAGTCGCGCTCGTGAAGCTCGCTCACATACTCGGTTATTTACCCAGTTTCAAAAATTGTGCGCATTGCCACGAAGGACTTACCAAAACCGCCCATTGGGATCATGAAGCCGGAACTCTGGCCTGCGCCAATTGCCGCAAAGCAAGTCACCGCTCCTTTCCCATTAAATATTGCAAAGCCTTCGAATTTTTCCGCCATGCCAGCACGGAGGACTGCCGCAAAGTGGAGCTCCAAACCGAAGAAGCCACTGCCCTGCGCGAGTGGA
>MFXB01000018.1:16515-18511 GCA_001787475.1 Candidatus Peregrinibacteria bacterium RIFCSPLOWO2_01_FULL_48_20 | reverse complement strand
TCAACCAATCGGAGAAGCTGTAAGTCCCTCCCTCAAATTTTGCACTTGAATTGAAAGTCCCGTTTCTAGAAACAATGGCCACCTCAGGTTGTTCGGTAGGTACAAAGTCGACCTGGAGACCAAATCCGGTTCCGCGCCTAAGCGTGTTGCGATCTGTAGCCGTCAAGATTCTTCCGGTCTGATCATAATAAACTTTGATTACTTTCCCTTTCTCCAGTTCCTCAGGGAATGCGTCCGTAGAACGTGCCTCAACCGGGGTTGTGTCCGCCCATGCCAGACGATAGGCAGAATTTTTTACCCACGCGTCTACCAACTTTTCTCTTTTCACATGCTGCTCAACGGTAAGCCCTAATGGCTTCAAATCTGCCATAAGTTCACGAACGTTCGGTCCAATAGAAGACGGCACTACTTGTAGTTTAGCGGCTATTTCATTAGAGCTAAAAACTTTCGATTCCGCAGAATCAGAAGCTTCAGCAAGAACAGATGCCAATCGGGTTCTTAAAGGTGTCCCAAATGCCCTTGAATTCCTCCTCACAAAAGATCCAAAACTGGGCTTACCGGGAATTTCAGGAAGCGGATCCGGAGCAGCGGCTCTTTCAACAATTCCCAAAACATCCGTTAACCTTGCAATGGCCGTTCTTACCCCATCCACCACAACTTCAGGAGGATTGCCTTGCCTGGAACGTAAGTAGCGAACAACCAAATCTTCATCCGCTCTCAAAACTTTTTCAGAACCTTTCTTCGCAGAACTCAACCCGGTGGTCAACTTAAAAATCGAATCGGCCGCATCTAAAGCTCTTTGTTCTTTACTGTCGGCCCCCAGCATCCGCTGTCTCCTTTTTTCTTTCTTAAGATCGTCTTTTTTGAGACCTCTTCCCTTCCCAACTTTTCCTTGGTCTTCTTGCAAGGCTATCGCCTCAAGATCAGCCTCCGTATCCAAGTTGTCAAGCAATGCGCGTGCATGTTTCACTGCATCCACATTTCCACCAAGTCTTTTTTGTACTGCATGAAGGTTCAAAGCCTGAGTGGTTGGGAGCACACCCTCAATCACGGCCTGCTGTATAGTGGGATCCATTTTTAGCAATCGAAGATGGTTCGTGATGGTTGGAGTAGAAATTCCAAGCCGATTTGAAACCAGCTTCACGGCCTCCCCTTTGTTCATACCTTCTTCTGTCATGTAGTGATTGATTAATTTTTCGTATGCTCGGGCACGCTCAATAGGGTTGTGTTCCGCTCTGGATTCATTCGCAATAAGAGAAGCTATGAACAAGTCCATTTCACTTTGTTTCCAAGTGACCAAAACCAAAGGATCTCTATCACCCAATTCAGATATCACCCTAAATCGTCTCTCTCCATCAATAATACAAAGCCTTAGCTCACCGTCTTTTTCAAAAGCAGTGACACGAATCGCATCTTGCTGTCCCAAATCCAAAATAGTTGCCTTAAGTTGTCCCATTTTTGCGGGATCGAAGTACATACGCGGTTGATTCGGATTGGGGACAACGAGGTCTTTTGAACAGGAAAAAATCTGTCCCTCAAGCTGTGGTATTCTTACAAGCTGGCCATCAATGCCGGGCAAGGTTTGTCCAATTTCAGTGATGCGACTTCTCTCAAGGAGCTCAATCGGAAACTGTCTATTTTCGGAGACATCGGGTGAATCTAAACTCATAGTGTTGTTTTATGTAAAGAACTAGAGACGGATTTTAAAACGGCTAAAAGATCTTGTCCACATTTTTCGCTTTCCTCTGCCAGAAATTCGTCTAAAGCAGCTATTCGTTCAGGCTCAAGTTCTTCCTTAATAAGAGCTAGGATTTCTTTTCTCAGCTCAAGCAGTGCATCGTAAGTAAAGGAATCTTGCGGCTCCATTGTTTTTAAAATCGTTAAAACCTGTAGCATCTGAGGTTTTTCCTCAAAATACTCCGTGAGTTTCCGACTAATCCCTGATCCTGTAATGCCTAAAAACAGCCCCACCGCATGCATGTTCTTATTGAGGAGG
>MFXB01000018.1:0-16425 GCA_001787475.1 Candidatus Peregrinibacteria bacterium RIFCSPLOWO2_01_FULL_48_20 | reverse complement strand
TCTTCTTCTTCAAGTTCATCAGCCTCAAAATGATTCTGCTTACCAAGCACATGGTCCATAAAAGCATTGGAAGTATTCGAGCTACTATCACTGTCTCTAATCGGCGTCAAAATATCTCCCTTCCAACCGAGTTCATAATCTTTAGGCTTAGGTGTATTCCATTCTTTCCACTGTTTCTCAGAGACACCTTCCTCTTTCAAAACCTGACCTAAGGTTTTATTGGATCTAACTTTAGAGAGAATATACTGGATTTCCACTCGTACCTTTCGAGAAAAGGGATCAGTTTCTCTTATCCGATCGCGTAGGGCCCCTTTTAGCTTTGTGAGCACGAAGCTTCGAACAGCTGCATCTCCAAACTCTTCCTGGGTATCTCTATTCGTGACAAGATCAGTGAGTACATCTTGGAAAACATCCTCTACGAACTGCTGAGAAACGGGCCTTCGAAAAGCGAATTTATAAAAACGCAACCTCACCTTTTCTCCTACCACAAGCCATTTTTCACGTCCGATGGGGTGTGTAACGTTTACGGGAAAACTGTTTAACATTTTTTATAGTGAGAACGGTTCGGGACTATAAAAACTTATAGACAAATTGTCAATCTCAATAAACATAAGTGTATTTTGGAATCTACGCTTCAAAAGTCCGCTGAGCAAACATCTACTGTCGTCAGCATTGGATAACAAAGTCTGAATTTTTGACGAACGCCAATCTGTTCATTATACTAAACCCATCCTAACCCCACGCCCACATGAAAAACTTGCCTAAATATTTGGCAGAACTCTTCGGGACTTTTGGTCTCGCTTTGGCGGTCAGTCTTTCCGCTACGGGAAGTTTCCTCCCCACGGCCATCATTGCCGCTCTCACTTTGGGACTTTTTGTATACACGATCGGTCACATTTCCGGCGCACACTTAAACCCGGCCATTACGGCGGGCGCTCTTGCGATTGGAAAAATCCATTGGCAAGATGCCATCGGCTATTGGGTCGCTCAGTTTGTGGGAGCGGGAATTGCGCTCACCCTGAGCGGACAATTGGTGGAACGGACAATTTTGAATGTGGATACGGAAATTTTAACGGGAGCCGGTGAAGCGCTGGGAGCCGTCTTCTTCGGCTTTGGCGTGGCCGCCGTCATTTACGGACGCATCCCCAAAGACGTCACAGGAGTGGCCGTTGGAGCTTCACTCGCTCTTGGAATCGCCATGGCCGGTCATCTTTCAAACGGAATTTTAAATCCAGCCGTGGCGCTTGCCCTCGGTTCCTTCAATTGGATTTACCTCGTCGGCCCCATTGTGGGCGCCGTTGTGGGAATGTGGCTCTTCAAACTTCTTTCGATGGAGAAGTAATAGCGTAGGCTCTGGCCTTTTCCAGTGCTCTTTTTTTATACTGCCAAACTCTTGTGTGGCTGACGCCCAAAACTTGGGCTACTTCACGTTGAGTTTTTTTCTGTTTTTGACCCACCCCATAAATCAGGAACAAAAGGGTGATCTCTCTTTCGTCCAAACCCGCTTTTTGGAGCCAATTCGCCAGCTTCTCTCTTTGAAAATTGAAAATAACGGCAAGTTCGGGATCCACGGAATTTTCGTTCGGGAGCACATCGAGAAGCGTGAAATCCGAGCGCGAGTCCGAATTCGAAGCTGAAGAAAGGGTCTGATCTAAAGAAAAAGGTTCTCTCATACCAACAAGAAGCCTCTCAACAGTTTGAGTTTCCCAATCCAAACACTCGGCCAGTTCTTCAGGCGTCGGTTCATAGCCGCTTTTTCGTAAACACTCCTCCTGCGCTTGATTCAATGTGCTGAGGTCAAGCACTTTGTTATCGGGCGCACGAATGAGGCGACCCTGTTTATTGATAGCCCGTGTGATCATTGCCCGAATCCACAACGATGCATATGTGGAGAATTTTACACCTCTATCGGGATCGAACCTTTCGACAGCCTTAATGAGACCGATGGCCCCCTCTTGCTTCAAATCGTCCAAAGACAGTCCATATTTAAGATACCTTTTAGCAATGGGAAACACCAAACCCATGTTGGCCTTCACCAAGCGATTCCTTTCAGAAATCGACTCCGGTCTTCTTACCACTTGCTCAAATGACCTTGGTCCTGCAGTCATAGTCTTACCAATTAAATCTATTTTTACCCGATCGGACTCGAGTGCCATAAGTGGGTGGTATAAAGCCTCCATGATCTCCAATGAACTCCATGCTGCTCACACCTGGCGTGGGAAACATGCCACCTCTGATCAAATCCGCCATAGGTATGGATTCCTCAGGCTTGGGAGATCGGCGTTTAGGTCTTTCGGGGAGCTTTCCAGTTTCAATCGTATGTAAAATAGCTGATCGAATGGCCTCTATAGTATTATCACTCAGACGGACGACCGGCTGATCACGGAATACTTTTAGAGCCTTTTCATGATCTGGATGTATATCTTTGCGAGGCAGCCCTCTGGTTATTTCTTTGTAGGCATCATTTCCTGTATAGGTTTTAGATTCAGGTTTAGTTTCCATACATTCTATTAAAGATTGCCTAAAAACTGTCTGAGCGGAACGCTGTGGTTTTCACCGGCGGTTTTACAGTTGCTCTCCACAAGCAAGAAATCCTTGCCGGGAGCGGCGGCTTGAGCGACGCGGGCACTTTCCACAAAACCGAAACTGATTTTTTGATCATCCATCACTCTTTCATGAAAAACTTGCGCTGAGTTTTGCCCGGGTACGGAGACTAAAACTTGAGAACAATCCTCTTTGTCCACCTTCAGCAAAGTGGGAGGGATGGAATAGACTTTATTCACAGGCCATGCCCCACTGCTTGGAGTAAAACGAAGAATCTGCCAGCCATCATTCGACGTGGACAAAGATGCCACAATGGATCTGCCTTGAGAGGAAGCATGCGCCACCAAAACATCGGGAAGGATGCCCTCCGAAAGATCACAAGCGGGAAAGCCCATCCCCGCATAAGCAGGAGACATAGTGGCAGAAACACTTTGAAGTTTTCCCGGCTCGGGATTCTTGCCCGACTTCGTGGTGAACTTACCCAAAATACCACTTTGACACACACGCAGAGCCACCTCTTCTTGAGTGGGCAGTGCAGTACTTTCCGGTTCACGGTGCATGTATTCCTTCAGATGCTGCACGGCCGGAATGGCAAGTCCGATCGTGGAAAGCATTAAAATGCCGAAACCTACCCTCAATTGAAGTATTTTGTTCTGAAGAGCATCGTTCGCAAGTTCCAAATCATCAATGGTTGATCGCGTGGAAGCCAAATCAGCCTTTAACTCTCCAATTGCTTCACTAAAATGCTCGGCCTCTTGAGTTCTCCGCGCCTGTATCTGAACACATCTTTCTAAGGCGCCACGAAGAGCAAAAAAGAAGCGCTCAAGATCGGAGAAAGGAAGAGGTGCCGCATGGTAAAATCTGCCGACCTTATTAGCCCAATCCCTTACCTCTTTAAAGAGATCGTGTCGGCTATCGCCCAAACGGTCCTCATCAATCAAACCCTCCAGAGCTTCCGCGAGTTCTTTTTCAATGTCCTCCGCGTTTTCGTATGTGTCTTTCATAGTGCATTTGAAATCAAAAGTGCCCGGGGCTTCCTTGGTAGGAAACCTCCAGGTTGGAGAGAAGGTCAGAAGACCTTTTTACCCATTTTTATACAGGGGGCACGTGGCCTGTTTTTTGAATTGTGCCTAGATTATAGCCATTTATTTGGTTTTGTCAATGGCACTTTTTTTTGCTTTCCAGTGAGCACTGATAAACCGTTCATCTTCAAGCCCCCCGAGTTCCCGGCAATCCTTTCGGTGAATGCGAATGAATTGCCCGCGACTCACATACCCTATAATGGAATGAGGCGGTTTTGGTTTGCAGCACGCGCTTAAAAGAACGGGAAGATTTTCCTCCCCCGTTATGAGCACTTCTTGAGTGTACTCGGCCGCCACCAATACATCTCCCTTTTTACGAGCTTTTGCGGTTTCGTCCGGAAAAAGCGTTTTCACAATTTGGAAAGCGGTCACCGTGCCGAGCCCCACATTTTCCAAAAGTTGTTCCCGTTCCGCAGAAGTGCGGCCGGAGCCCGCATAATTTTTAAGCAAAGCATTTTTATCATCCAAAACAGATTTCCCCAAAACCTGCAACTCGCGGTTCACCATTTCCCTTCCGGCCGTCACATTGGCCGACTTATCCTGCTTGTTGAACCAGTTTTTAATTTTGCTGCGAGCCGACGAGGTTTTCGCGATCGACAGCCAATAACGATTGGGCTTGGCGTTCGAGCGCGTCACAATTTCCACTGTTTCTCCGTTTTTGAGCTCGTAATCGAAAGGCACAATGCGTCCGTTCACTTTCGCGTTCACCATTTTGTTGCCAACTTCGGTGTGAACCATGAACGCAAAATCAATTGGATTGGAACCTTTGGGAAGCTCAATAACCTGCTTTTTCGGAGTCAGAACAAAAATACGATCGGGATACAGGTCAATTTCCGCCTTTAAATTCCCTTCTTCGGCAAGTCCGCGAAGCCACGCCATTTGCTGTTCCACGGAAGAATGCAGAATGGGAATTTCCTGGCTGCGCCCTTTTTGAATGGCCGCCAAATAAGATTTCGCAATGCCGTGATCGTACAATTTTTTTTCGATCCGTTTGCGTTCTGTGGGTGTCAAAAATTGATAGCGTTCGATCCACGCACGCACTTCCGCTTCCAAATCGGGATTCTGCTTCACCAAAGCTTTCACCTCCTGCAAAGCGTTTTGCAGCGCAAAGTGAATTTTTCGGTCGAGATTTTTATCAATCCGTTTTCCGAGTTTGTAAGACCAATGCGACGCAACTCCGAGTTCGGCTTCCTTATGCATCCCAAGCGTCCGAATTTGAACTTCGGTGGGTTCGTCATAAATATCACCTCCGAGACCGAGCACCGTAGTGTGCAAACTGCGGTAGCCGTTGGGCTTGGGTACGGCAATATAATCTTTAAATCGATCCTGAAGCGGGATGTATTCCCCGTGCACCAAACCGAGCACATTGTACAAATGGGAAACCTGCTCTTTTTGTCCGTGAAACAAATCGGGCAAAATCACGCGAAGCGCAAAAAGATCGTAAATGTCGCCGATGTCCTTCGCCTCCTTTTTTTGCATTTTTTGATAAATGCTCCACAAATGCTTGAGCCGTCCCTGCACTTCCACCACGTTCACGTTTTCCCGCATCAAAAGCTGCTCGAGTTGGGACGTGGCGAACGCCATGCATTCTTCACTGCGATCTTGCTCGGATTTCAGCTTGGCCGCCAAATCTTTATAGTCTTCAGGATAAAGGTAACGAAAACACAAATCTTCAAGCTCGCTTTTAATTTGAAAGATACCGAGCCGCGACGCAATGGCGGCGTGCACACCCAAAGTTTCCCGCGCGATGCGTTCCTGTTTGTGCGGCGGGACGAACTGCAAGGTGCGCATGTTGTGAAGGCGATCGGCCAACTTAATAAAAACGATTCGAATATCCTTGGCCATGGCCAGAAACATTTTTTTCCACTTTTCTTCCTGCGGATTTTCCGTACGCACTTTCACGATGGCGAGCTTTTCAAGACCCTCCACCAAATCGGCCACTTCTTTTCCAAAAGCTTCCTCAACTTCCGGCCGTTTCACCGCCGTGTCCTCCGTGACGTCATGAAGGAGCGCCGCTTGCATGGCGGGCAAATCGGGATTGAGATCCAGCAAAATGCGCGCCACCTCCACCGGATGCATAATATACGATTCTCCCGAATAGCGTTTTTGCCCCCCGTGCGCCTTCTTCGCAAACTCATAAGCACTATCAATCAGCTTGATCGGCAAATCCGGTCGTCGTTTAATAATCTGATTGCGAAGCGTAGCGTAGGACATGCTCCTTATTCTACAATCTAAAGCTCGTTCTCGTCTATAATCAAATCGAGATCGGAACCTTCAATGTCCACCACTTGAACTCCTTTGAGGAGCGCCTCTTCGTTGAGCTCGATGTCCCGAACACGCAATTCCATACTGGCGAGCACGTCTTCGTAATACGTCAGGAGTTTTTGGCGAGCGTTGTATTGAGCGCGCAAACGAACAATCTCTTCCCCGTGTTCAGTGAACGTATTGAGAGCGGCCACGGCCGCGTAGGAATCGAGCTCTCTCAAATTTGAAAAATAGCGTGTTTCCGCATCGGCCTTTTCTTCTTCTCGCGCTTCAAACTGCGAGATCAAAGCACTGCTTTCTTCTTCCAGTTTTTCGATGTTTTGTTTGCCCAAATACAAAAGATACTGCAGTTGATTTTGGTAGTCTTCCAAAGTTTCCCGTCTTTGATTGGATTGAGTCAAAAGTTCATTCACATTCACCTGCATGGCTTCGTAAATGGAGGCGAAATCCACCATGCTTTGCGTGAGCGAATCGCCGGTGGTTTCTTCCGGCGCTCCCAAGTCTTGACCGGTTTGCAGCGCATCGTCCGCTTCCGGCATATCCTCTCCCACCAAAATTCCGCTGAGCACGGACGGATCGAGGAAATTGAACTCGTCATCATCCTCATTGTCGGTGGGTTCTTCCGGTTCTGTAGCGTCGGGCTCTTCCGGTCGATTTTGCCACGCGGTGAACAAGGCACGGCCGCCAAAGAACAAGCCGATCAAGAGAAAAAGAGCCACCACTCCTCCGCAACAAAATTTCAAATGCCGCGTGGAAAGCTTGGCTTCCTTCAGCATATCCAACAAACCCGATTCTTCTTCAAAGGGTTCTTCCTCTCCCCTTTCTTCGCCCGGCTCCTTCATGGAGGCCAGCTCCTTCAGTCGATTTTTGGTTTTGCGTCGACGCTCCTGAAGTTCATTGCTTTCCGGCATATCTGCCACTTCCAAACCACCCGGTTCCTCCAGTTGGTCGAGCACACCTCGAGAACCTCCAATTCCACCCTCAAATTCCGCATTATCTTCCTGACCGAAGGGTTGAGCAACCGGCTTCTCTAAATCAGAACTACCTTTGATTTTTTCTTTTTTATCGTCCACGCGAAGGAAGTAAGCGAATACTCCTTATATTATACCACAAACTCTGTGTACTCGTTAGTACCCCATCATCCCCGAATAGCCACCGCTCACGCCCATCATGCCTCCCACGAGCGATCCCAAAACTCCAAAAATCAAGATCTCCAAAAGAATCAAAAGGATAATGGAACCCACCCCCAATTTTCCAAGCTTGGACAAAACGACGCAGAAGACCACAAAAGTCCAGATTCCGGAAACAATGGCGAGCGGAGGATAAAAAGTCAGAAGGGCAAGAATATTGGCAAAACCCATCACTTTCACATAACCGTGCATATCGAGTTTGGAATGGAAAACGCGTTCGGCCAAAAAGCCCGTTAAAAATAAGCCGGCAATGGCAACGAGAGCGGCAAGAACAATGGCAATGACCACGCCCGGCAGATCGCTGCGGTAGGTCACAAACCCCATTCCGCGAGGGAAAAGATAGGTGCCGAGTCCCCCAATCGCGGAACCGAGAACGGTGATAATAAGAGCCGGTTGAAGAGCATGAGGATCTTTCGCAACGGTATGCATTGCGGGCTCCTTGAGTTTCACAATTTCAAAAGCCTGACTAAAGGTTTTCTGGAAATCCATAGGGCGTGGGTTAAATTTCTTTGTCAGTATAGCAGAGCCGTGATAGATTAAAACAGATTTTACTCACCGTAACCACGCCTCCATGTCGCAAAACACCACCGATCTTATTGCCAAGCTCGCTTGGAAGACCACCCGTGAACGTTGGCGGGAATTTATGGTTCTGCCCGCTGTAGTTACAATCATAGTATTCGGCGCGGTGGGAGCGCTTTTTTATTACATTCCCCTCCAGGGTATACCGGCCGTCTCAATCAGCTTGATTGTTCTCTACCTTGCTTACATTGCTTTTTGCATCGTCTTTTATAACGCGCTCGCCAAGTGGTGTGCCGACCTGTATGCGGGAAAGAAAGTAATCGATATTGAAGACGGTTTCCGTTACGGTCTTTCTCGATTTTGGGGAGTGCTTGGTACCGGCCTGCTCACCATGCTCAAGATATTGCTTTGGTCGCTGCTCCTCCTTTTACCCGGCATTTATAAAGGAGTGATGTATTTTCACTCCATTCAAGTCAGCCAATTGGAAAAAATTTCCGGCGGAGACGCCAACCGCATGAGTCAAAAAATGATTTCGAAGTCCGGTTTTCTTCGTACGATTGGAAACTTAATGGCGATTTATTTTGTGGGAATGATTTTATTTTACATTTACTTTGGTCTTACTTTCGCCGTTTCCGCGGGTTTCATCGCGGCGGGATCGGAAATTCTTTCCGGTTTGATTTCAGTGGCTCTCTTCGGTGCAGGTGCAGTTTTCTTGAAAGTATATTTACTCGTTTTCTTCAATTACCAATACCTCATTTACCGCGACGAGAACAAAGCCGCTCTGGCAAGCTTGGCAAAGGGCTTGAAAAAGATGCAATAAGACAATAATATCACCCTATAATTCTTTAACTCAACCTTATGAGTATCCCCGTCCTTGCGGCAGGAGCAAGCATCTTGGCTCTTGCGTGGGCAATCGGCCTCATTGTGAGTGTTCTTTCGAAAAACGACGGAAACACCAAAATGCAGGAAATTGCCGCTTCCATTCAGGAAGGAGCCATGGCCTACCTCAACCGCCAGTATAAAACACTTGCGGTCTTCACGATTTTGGTCTTTTTGTTACTCGGACTCGGACTGCCTGAAAACGGATTTTTGATCGCGATGGGATTCTTGGTGGGAGCCATTTTCTCGGCATTGGCCGGTTATATTGGAATGGGAGTTTCGGTACGCGCCAATGTGCGAACCGCCGCCGCAGCCAAAGATGGACTCGGCGCCGCCCTTTTGGTGGCCTTTCGCGGAGGAGCCGTCACGGGTCTTTCCGTGGTGAGCTTGGCTCTTTTGGGAGTGGCCGGATTTTACTGGATGTTCACCACCTATTTTGGACTTTCCGTGGATAAAGCTCCCGGACTTTTGATTGGATTCGGATTTGGAGCTTCCCTCATTTCCCTCTTCGCCCGTGTGGGAGGAGGAATTTATACCAAGGCCGCCGATGTGGGTGCCGATCTCGTGGGAAAAATTGAAAAAGGAATTCCAGAAGATGACCCGCGAAACCCGGGTGTGATTGCCGACAATGTGGGAGACAACGTGGGAGACTGCGCCGGAATGGGTGCGGATCTTTTTGAAACCTATGCCGTGACTTTGATTGCCGCCATGATTTTGGCCGCTTCCACGCTTACCACCAAGATTGGAGCGGTTGGAGTGGAGTACCCTCTCGCCTTGGGTTCAATCGCCGTCTTGGCCACCATTTTCGGACTTTATTTCGTGCGATTGGGAAAAGACAAAAAGAACATTATGGGTGCCCTTTATCGGGGAACTTTTGTCACCGGAGTGGTCTCCGCCATCGGCTTCTATTTTGTGACGGAGTACATGCTGAACGACATCAAGATTTTCTTCGCAACGGTGGTCGGTTTAGTTTTGACCCTTCTCATCAACATCGCCACGGAATACTACACGTCGAAGGATTACAGCCCTGTTCGAAACATTGCAAAAGCCTCCGAAACGGGCGCCGGCACGAACTTGATCAGCGGACTTGCGGTGGGCATGTTCTCCACCTTCCCCATGGTTATTCTCATTATTGCGGCGATTTTTACGGCGTACTGGCTAGGAGATAATTCCACTTTGGAAAATGGCGTTTACGGAATCGCAATTGCGGCCGTGGCCATGCTCTCCACCACGGGAATGGTGATTGCCATGGACTCTTACGGCCCCATCACCGACAATGCCGGCGGTATTGCCGAAATGGCCCAACTCTCCAAAGAAGTACGTGAAAACACCGATGCTCTCGACGCCGTTGGAAACACAACAAAAGCGGTCACCAAAGGGTACGCCATTGCTTCCGCCGCACTCGCTGCGCTCGTGCTTTTCCAGGCCTATGGAGAAGAACTCCTCAAAAACAGCGCCAATGAATTCATCTTCAACTTGGCCGACTACCGCGTGGTGATAGGACTCTTCATTGGAGGCGCTCTCCCATTCCTGTTTTCAGCTTTTCTCATGCAAGCCGTGGGTAAAGCGGCCTTCAGCGTGGTGGAAGAAGTACGTCGCCAATTCCGTGAGATCACAGGAATTATGGAAGGAAAAGCCAAACCCGAATATGGAGCTTGCGTCGACATCGTAACGCGCGCCGCTCTCAAAGAAATGATTTTGCCGGGACTCATCGCCATTTCAGCACCACTACTGGTGGGCTTCATTCTCGGTCCTCTCGCTCTCGGCGGACTGCTCGGCGGAGTGATTGTAACCGGACTGCTCATGGCCATTAATATGAGCAACGCCGGCGGCGCCTGGGACAACGCTAAAAAATATGTGGAAGACGGAAATGGCGGAGGCAAAGGTTCGGACACGCACAAAGCCGCCGTGGTGGGAGACACCGTTGGCGATCCTTACAAAGACACCGCGGGTCCGGCGCTCAACGCCCTTATCAAAGTGATCAATACAATTGCGCTCATCATTGCTCCGGTGATTGCGACGAGTTCACTTCTCTAAGTGAGAAATCGCTTCATAAGAGTGTCAATCCAAAAAATGAATTGGCACTTTTTTTGTGGGTCGATTTTGCTAGAATCATTCCTTCACACCATTCATGCCATGCTTTTCAATCCATTTAAATATCAGTACGAAACCAGCTACCTGAACGATGAAGATAATAGTGCTGTTCTTCTCCTACGCAAAGGTAGTTTGGAAGAGAAGATTCGCCTTCCTAAAACTCTTCTCCCTCTCGACGCAAAGCCCGGAGATCATTTTATTTTGAACCTCCAGTCCCCGGAAAATGCGCAGCAAACAGAAGCCGAATCACTGAAAAAACTCCTGGAAGAATTAACTCGTTAGGAGACGCAAAGCTATTCTTCTTTCTTTCCTTCTTTGGCTTCAGCCTTGCCTTCAGCAGCCGGAGCAGCACCTTCCGCTCCTTCTTCAGGCTTGGCGGTGGTGATTTCCACATCAGCGGCGGTGGGCGCTTCCACAGGAGCCACCTCTTCCTCTTGAGGAGCAGCCACCATAACTATGGAAGCCTCGGGATCGGTAAGGATCTTAATTTTATCGGAAAGTTTGACGTCGGAAACGTGAAGACCCATGTTGATTTCCGTAAGCAACTCAATATTGAGAACGATTTCAGGAATCAAATCACCGGGCAAACAAGTGATCTCAATTTCATCGAGACTTTGAACGAGCACTCCGCCTCCGTCGCGAACCGCTGGAGCCGTTCCTTCCAAACGCACGGGTACCGTGGTCGTCACGGCCTCATCCATTCGAACGTTAATAAACTCCACATGAGAGAAAAGATCCGTCACCGGATTGCGATCCACCTCATGAACCAGCACGCTCTTCTCCCCATTTCCATCGATTTCCAAAGTAATCACGGTGTTGTATCCAGCTTTCTTAAAAAGCTTGCGAAACGTTTGGTAGTCCAACTGCAAACTCATGTTTTGAACTCCGTGACCGTAGAATTCGGCCGGAATGAAGTTCATTTTGCGAAGATTTTTCGCCTTTACAGAGAGATCTCGGATTTTTGCGGGCAGAAGAACTTGTTCCATAATTATGCTTGGCGGAGGGATTTTAGCGATTGATCTGAAATAAGGCAAGAGGAAAATCCGGCTTAATCGGACGCAATAAGAATCGGCACCAAAGGCACAATGTTTTCTGAGAGTTTCATATATAAGGAGTCAAGAAGAGCAGATACTAATGCCTTCACTGAAAATTTGTAAACCCTACTATAAAACTATTCCTGTCTATTCAATTAGTGAGCATGTCCTCACTTTTTATGGTAGAATTCGCTCAATAAATCCCCTCTTATGAACTTTCAAAAACTCTCCGACAAAGAACTTTATGCTCTCTGTAAAGAATACGGCGTGAAAGCGCGCATTTGGAGACGCCGATTTGCAGGCCTTCTCCCCGAGGTGCTGAAACGCCGCCTTTATAAAAAGAGGGGCTATACAAGCATCCATGAATTTGCTGGAAAATTGGCGGGGATGAGTAAAGAATCCGTGGACAAAGTGTTGAGACTTTCAAAAAAACTGGAGGATAAGCCATTTTTAAAAGACCAGTTCGAATCGGGCTCTCAAGGATGGTCGAAGCTGGAGAAAGTTGCTTACATTGCAACTCCGGAAACGGATAAGGATTGGGCGGAAAAACTGGAGAATATGTCCTGTTTGGCGATTGATGGATTCGTGCACGAATTGAGGATGGGTAGAGTGATCGGTCAAAATAACAGATTGGGATTCACCGACATCGGTGAAATCCAACCTGAAAAAACGGCCGTCCTCACTTTCCGCCTTCAACCTGAACTGGAGGGGCGCTTTCGGATGTACAAGCATCTGCTCGAAAAGGAACGGAAAGAACCACTCACCTTTGAGGATGTCTTGGAAAACTTGTTGAATCGCAATTGCCCGTCTTGCCTTGAAAATCGCTTGCTCATTCCTGAAATGCAAGACTAGGATTGCAGTATGAAAAAACTTCTCCTTTTAGGAGCACTCTTCCTTTTACAGGCCTGCAGCAGCAACCAGGACGAAATCGTCGCTGAACCCGTCGAGACCTACCCTCTCTACCTCACCACCATGACCCACATGGAGGGAGACTGGAAGGACGACCTGAATGAAGATCTCTTCCTACGGCATGTGGAACAACTGCGCTATGGAATGGACCTCGCGGAGGAATATGAAGCCATCCTCACTATCGAATCGGAAAAGCCTTTTGCGCGGGCCAATGAAACGTGGGGAGTGAACATCATGCGGGAGGTTTTGGAGCGCGGACATGGAGTGGGAACCCACTGTGACCTCGGCTGGGGAAAAACGACGGAACTCAAAACCGCAGAGGCGTATTCGCTCGAATTTATTGAAAACAAAGAGTTGATGGACGCTTTGGTCGGGACCGAAAACAATCACGGTTGCAGTGGAGGCGGAAGTAAAAACGATTGGGTCACGGCGGCAACGTTGGCCGGCTTCGACTACATCAATGGAATCGTGGGAATGCACGTTTACGGCATCGAACAAAAAAACCGTCCAAACCCGGAATGGGACGACAAATTTATTGAAAAGGAAGCCTACCACTACAATGTACCTGAAGACTTGGAGGATCGCATTTACTTGATAAAACTCAAGGACCTTGAAGATTTTGAGCACGATGAAGACGGTACGCTCGTCATCAGCAGTGGCGAACTTGGGCGACTCGACACTCTGGCCGAGGGGAGTTCCGATTGCCTCAAAACGAACTGCCCTCTCACGTCCGAAGATACGGATGCTTTTGTAGCAATTGTAAAAGAAGTGAATGCCTATCGAGATTCCAAGCGCATCGCCAAACTTAACCTCTACTTCCCCTCGAACAACTTTGTGGAAGAAAATGAAGACGCGCTCCGCTACTTTTTCAGTGAAATGCAAAAACTGCAGGATGAAGGCATTTTGGAATGGGCAACGCAGTGGGAGCTTGTGGAAACGTACTTGGAGTCTTTGAATTAAAACGCTATACTCTTCCCGCTTACTCTTTATACAATTCTATGGGACTCTTTGGACAAGCGAAGGACCTCTACAAACTGCAAAAACAAGCGAAAAAAATCAAAGAAGAGCTGAGAAATCTGCACATTGAAGCGGAAGGCGAAGGCGTGGTGGTCATCATCAACGGCGAACAAGAAGTGGTGGAAGTACGCATTTCGGAAGAAGCCATGAAACCGGAAAACCAATCCAAGCTTCAGACGATTTTGCTCACCGTTTTCAACAAGGCCATCAAGAAATCACAAGAAGTGGCAGCCGAAAGAATGCGCGGCATGATGGGCGATTTGGGAATGGATCTACCCGGACTGGGAGCTGGTGAAAAACCCCAGGCATAAATTTTATTTCTTTTTATTTAACTCTCCCTTCGGTCGAGTAATGGAAAAACGACTGCTTCAACTCGTTCTGGTGCTCGTGCTCGTTTTTGGAGTGTGGAATTTTTGGCGACCCTTTTGGCGTTACGACCTCAATGAAGCCGCCGACAAGGGCAGCGAAGAAAAAATCATTTTTGATGTGGAAAAAGGATCCGGCGCGGAAACGATTGCGGAAAACTTGGAGGATGAAAACCTTATTGTGAGTGAAGTGAGTTTTGTGCGGACGGTGGAAGAAGAAGATCTCGATGGCAGTCTGCGCTATGGTCGTTTTGTTCTCAGCTCGGGCATGACCTTGCGTGAAATCATTACCGTTCTCACCACGCAAGGCACCGGCGAAATGGCCATCACGGTGCTCGAAGGTTGGACGATTGAGGACATCGACGCGGAGTTGGTGGAATTGGGACTCGCGGAAGCGGGCACATTCAAAACCTGCGCTATCAACTGCAAGTTCGATTACGTTTTTTTGGAAGGCAACGGAGGCCTTGAAGGTTTTCTTTTCCCGGACACCTATTTTATAGATAGCGCCAATTTCACGGTGGAAAGTTTCACGCGCACCCTGCTTGAAAACTTCGACGCCAAGTGGACCGATGAGATGCAGGCCGCCATGGAAGCCGAAAGTCGAAGCATTCGTGAAATGGTGATTGTGGCCTCAATGATAGAGAAGGAAGTGCGAACGGAAAAAGATTTGTCGCTCGTTTCCGGAATCATTTGGAAACGGCTCGACAACGATTGGATGCTCGGCATTGACGCCACGCTGCTCTACACACAAAACGACGGAGAACTCAGCCCTGAGGATTTGGCGAACGACAATCCTTATAACACGCGCCTCAATACCGGCCTTCCTCCCACCGCCATTGGAAATCCAGGCCTCGCCAGTTTGCAGGCCGCACTGGTTCCTGAAATTTCCGACTATTGGTTTTACCTGACCGACGACGAAGGTGACGTGCACTACGCCGTGACCAACGAGGAGCACGAAGCGAATAAGGCTGAGTATTTATAAGGAGCTCCCCTTTCGGGGAACTCCTTTTTATATGCGCTACGCTACGTGCGTGCTAGAACAAATTGGCGGGAAGAAGTTTGCTGAGCATGCGGCTCATAAAGCCGAGCACGTTGCTCCAGAACCCCTCCTCTTCGGAAGCGATGGAAACACCGGAATCCGTATAAGCGACAAGATCTTCGTCAATGAAACTTTCCGTTTCATCCCACTCCATCATGCGAGAAATGAGAGCGGCTACTTCGGCTCGGTTCAAAGTATCGTTGAGTCGAGCGTAACCTGTGTCGCCGTCTCCGGTAACCATACCGGCTTCATAGAGGGCTTCCACGGGAGAGTAGTCAACGGAGCTATTCACATCTGGGAAGTATCCTTGGTAAGCGGAGCCCGTCATACCCGTGGCTTCAAACATCAAACGGAAGACTTCACCTCGAGTAACACTTTGACTGAGATCGGCGGAAGCGAGGGTAAGACCTTCCGATTGTCCGGCGCTTTGCCATCCGGCCCACCAGTTGCTGCCTCCATCGCTGCCCGATTCCTCATAACCAAGGGCGGCCAGCACCATCTTCAGAGCTTCCGCTCGAAGCGTGGTATCGGAAGGACCGTAGGTATAGGTAAGTTCTCCTGTGGAATCTTTATAACCTTGCCATTGATCTCCAAGACCTTCGAAAACGTAACCGGCGTACCAAGTGTCATCGTAGCCTTCATCGAAGGGACCTGGCACATCATTGAGACCCAAGTTGTATTCGTACTTGGCGGCTACACACTCTGCAAGCCAGTGTTGTCCTTCCGTAACGAGCTCGGTCATTTCCTCTTCGGTGGCTTCCACCGTTCCGTTGATGATCGTGCTCACGTCCGTCCAGTAATCGGAAACCTCGGTGGCCAAATCGGCATCCGGCATAGGAAGTTCAACCATTTCGTCGTAAAGGGTTTCAAGCTCATTCACTTCTTGAGCAAGACCTGCAGATGTGTTGGTGTCGTCAAAGTCTATCTCTTCCATGCTGGCCAAAACCGTCGATTGGTTTTCCAAAAGATCATTGGCAAAGTCTGCCCCGAACTTGTCCTTCTTGAATTGATCAAGGTGAGCAAGCACGGCCTGCAAAACTTTTTGTGAAACTTCATCGTCCACGTATTGCATCAAAGATTCGGCAACCGCGGATGTGATTTGAGTGATGAGGTCGTTAAGCATGTCATCGGAAATGTATTGTCCCATGTAATTGGCGGTATCCTGATCGTAAATGTCATTCAAACGTCCACAGTTGTTACACTGTCCGTGATCTTCCTGCATCAGATCCTCAACCGCGTCGAGCAAACTTTGATCCGCGGAAGAAAGATTGATGGAACTCTTCTCCACATACTTTAGAACCTTCTCAACACGAGGTTCAATCGTGCGACCCAGCTTATCAAGGTCACCCCAGAATTGTTCCATTTCTTTGGATTCCACGTCACCGCTCGTCACGTCATCTTGAATGCCGTCGAGCATGGTTTCCGCCTTGTCGGCGATGGAAAGCACCTCATCGATTTTCTTCAAAATGTTGCTGTCCGTGATTTTTG
>MFXB01000017.1 GCA_001787475.1 Candidatus Peregrinibacteria bacterium RIFCSPLOWO2_01_FULL_48_20 | reverse complement strand
AGTTGATTGTTTTCAAGGAGGTCGCGGACTTCACGAAGTATAGCGGAATTGTAGGCGTAGGGCATGCGTTTGGGACCGAGAATCCCAATGGCGCCTTCATAGCCGTCATAATGGTAGCGGCTAACGATAAGGGAGCAGCTGTCTATTCCTTGCAAAATATTTTCTTCCCCGATAAAAATGCGCGGCTCCTCGGAAGTTTCGAGATTTTGAATGCCCTTTAAAAAGTGATCGCTGTCTTCAATCACTTCCATGACTTGAGAAGCTTGAAGCGGGGAATGTATAAATTCCGGTTGGCGCAGCATTTTGGAAAAGCCCATAAAAAAGGTGCGTGTGTTTTCGGGAATGGTTGCAAAAGCCATGTTGGGCGTGGCTTGTGAGAGCAATTGCACGGCTTCGTGGACGCGCTCGCGGGCCAAGTCCGCTCGCGCTTTTTCTCGGAGGGAATGAATGGTTTTTCGGGCCAACACTTTGGCTTCATCATAGTCGGCCAACTCGTCCACATAAAAGCGATATCCTTTGTCGGTGGGAACGCGGCCGGCCGAAGTGTGCGGCTGCATGATCATTCCTTCGTCTTCCAAGGCGGCCATGTCGTTGCGGACGGTGGCCGGGCTCACTTTAAAATTATAGGTGAGAATGATGGTTTTGGAGCCCACCGGTTCCGCCGTTTTTATGAAATGCTCAATAATGGCATTCAAAACTTGATTTTTTCTATCGTCATGAATGTGCATAGGGTTCCTTTATAACGTGCTGCTCCGTAAAACGCAAGAATCTTCAGGTTATTTAACCTTGAAAAAAAATCCGCCTTGTGATATGCTGTGTTTTCTTTAAGTTTATCTGATGGCCGGGCCTGCAATTTTAAAACCGCGTGAAGGGATACCGACGTCTCGAAGACGAGGTCATCCGGCTGTGTCTGTCGCTGTGACTGACCTTCAGGGAACCTTAGCGGGACAGGTTGGGGATATTCTCACGCCACCCAGTGTGCGGGCCTTTGATCGAGCCGTGGATGAAATCGGTTTTCCCGAACTTTGGCGGCTTCTCAGTGGAGCACCTTGGGCCGAGCCTTATATCACTCATTTCATTGCGCTTGCCGATCAACGTTTTAAAAACGACAGAAGTCTTACGGCTGAAAATCTTTTGGCCAATGTGCACGGATCTGAGAGTCTGCGGCCTTTGGGGGCGGGTACAGTCGTGGTTTTGGATCTCAACAGTTACTCCACCTTTCAAAATCATGTTTCTCAAACCTTAAGACAGAATTTGGATCGTCATATGCAGGATGTATTTTTTGCTTTGGGAAAAGAGTTTGGCGTCTCCATGTTGCAAATGCCGGCCGGAGATCAGTACACATTTTTTCTGGAGGAAACCGCAGATCCCCGGATGGACACGGAGCGTTTACATGCTTTTCTCACTCGCATTGAAGAAATTAAAGTTTCGACCGGCATTTCTTCGGCTGAAATGCGTCGTTACGGGCTGGATTCCGCTCTTTATCCCGATGGAAATTTTACTTTTGCCACGGGCGTACAAGCGGTAAAAGCGGGAGAGGTGGTGGTCGGGACTTTTACAGGTCCTCAAGGTTCCGATCAAGGGTACACGGCTGTTTTGGGACAAGGCTGGGTCAAGGCACTCAAGCTTCAAAAAGGCGCGGGGAAAGGATGTTTGCTCATGGATGAGGAAACCGTTGTAAGGCGGCAATCGGCCAAAGGAACTTTTGATGTGTCCGTTGTGAATAAAAAAACCTTGGAGCCCGGTGTGAGTGAACCCTACTATCGAGGCATTCCCTTGGCGCTCGTCCATGCTTTGCACGCGCGAGGCTCTTTAAGCAGTTTGGCGGAAGCGCCTCAACCGGATTTGGGAGTGACGGCCATTGGGATTCGGATGGGGTCTTTGGAAAATCTTGCAGATTCTCCTGAAAAATATGCGGAAGTGGCACGCCGAATCTTGGTCTTGCTTCACGAACCGCGTTTTCGAGATTTCTATGTGCTTAAGCAAGACGCCACCAGTTTGCATGTTTTAAGTCGTAAAAACCCGCAAGAATCTCAAAATAAAAATCTGATTGAAGAGTTTTGTACTTTGGCCGCAGGTGCCGTGCAAGAGTCCGGTTTGACCGTTCAAGTGGGAGTGGACTATGCGAAAGCCATGTTGGAAACGGCTTACAAAGATTGTTTGGTACGAGACCGTGCGAGCCAAGCTATTGTGCGCGAAGCGCGTTTGTCTCATGCGCCGGGATTTAAGGATGGAGACATCCTTTTTGGTGGGGATTTTTTGACGGCGGCCGGAAATCGTTTGGAGCGTAAAACGGTCATTTTTCCCAGTCAAAAAGGCGGTCCCATTCAGTATTTGAAAATTTCCGCGAATACGCCCGGAGACTTGGAAGGACAAACCTTGATTGGGGTGGGGCCAAAGTGCGCTCAATTGGCGGATTTTGTTCGAGGAAAATCGGGTAATGTTGTCCATTTGAAAGCGTCGGGGAGGGGCTATGGTCGTTCCGCTTTGCTTCGTTACGCACGAAATGAATCGCCTCTAAAAAGTTTTGATTTTCCTGGGGTGGGGGACGGAAACTTGCCTCATCTCCGCGGGTTTTTCATGCAACTTTCTCTTTTTGAGATTGGTCCCAATTCTCCCGATGAAGAAGTTTTTGAGGCTTTCCAAAAGTTGTTGCAGGGTCCCGATCAATGGATGAAGGACTGTTTGTTGATTTTGGACAGAGAGGGGCTCAGCCATCAAGAACAGGATTATCTTTCTCGTCTTGCTCAAGTTTTGCCCGGAACGAGTATCCGTTTTATTCATACCGGTCAAATTACCGATGGCAGTGTTTTGGAATTAACGCCACTGAACTTTGCAGAAGCGGCAGGTTTAGTTTTGGAGGCCAATCGAGAGTTTCCCGGTTTGAGCGCGGCCGTTGTGGAAGCCGCTTTACAGGAAGTTTGCGCTAAACCAGAGATGGCACATTTTACTTTGACGCCGCGAAATCTCATTCATGCTTTTGCCCCCGCTCTTCGAATGTTTGGAGGACGAACGGAATTTTTAGTCAGTGAAATCAAAAGTACCGGGACCGGTGAACTCGGGGCTCGATTGAGATCGGATAAACTCCCTCCTTTCGCCCGACAAATTTTGGGAATCTTGGCTCACGTTCGTGTTCCCGTCCACGTTGAGGAATTATGGCAAATTTACGGTTTTGCCACTTCCGGGGAAGGGGTGGATCGATCCAGTTTTGAGGAAGCTTTGAAAGCGCTTTCACCTTACTTGGCCTTTTCGGAGGTCGAGGGTTACTCCGTTCTTTCCGAGCACAGCAATTCTGCGGAAGAACTTTTTGTTCCGGAAAATGATGAGGGACTTTCACAGTTTCTTTTGAAGAATATTTATCGATCGGACACGCGTGAGTTGCCGGCGGAAATTTCGGAAAGTGGAGCGCGCACCGCCGAGGCCGAACTTCATCATCTTTTCAGTCTTTCCTTCGCCAATTCACCTTACCGAGAGCACACGGCGCGGCTTGTGGAAAAGTTGGGAGCGTTTTATTTGGATAGAAAAATGAACACGGCGGCCAGACGGCTTTACCACCACTATTACGTTCAGTGGGTTCGAGGTGCGGCGGAGCCGAGTGAAAAGGACATTCAGCTTTACATGGATATGGCGTGGACTTTTTTGGATACTCGCGATCGAGAACTCTTGGAAGTTGTACAAGAAATTTACGAACAATTGGATACAATGTCGCTTAATGACGAACAAAAACTTGAAATTGAGTGGAGACGATTCCGTCTTCTTGAGAGCAAAGGTCCAAATTTCGATGAACCCATCACGGATGATTTTAGTGTTGTTATTGCTTCGCAGCTTGATACTGATGCCAAGAAAAGAATGGAGTGGGCGGCACATTTATCCAATCAACACCGGCCTTTGATTCATAAAGTACGCACTTTTGATGCCAGAGGTTTGCCCATGGCTCAGATGCTTTTGTGGACTTTGGCATTTTCCGCTTTTTTTCAAAAAGTGGTGTGTTTCTCAGAGCTTCCACAATTTAATGGACATCGTGATCAACTTCTTGAAGAGTATAAACAGCTTCTTCAAAGACGGTCGGAAATTCCGGAAAATCTCGGTGACTTTGCACACGAAATGAGTGCTCGAGCCTTGCATATGCAAGGACGTGTCGAACGTTATTTATTGGATGAAATTGATAAAGAAGTGCCTCTCCAAGAAGAGGCAAAAACAGTTCTTTCATCTATAAAAAGACCTGAAGGCAATGAGATGCGTCGTTATGGTGTTTTGGCCGTTCAGGCTCGAGGGCTTTCAGTTTATCGTCGCCTGGAAGCATCTCAATCAAGAGAAATGGACGGCGAAATTTTGGAATTTGCGAGGAATGCGATGGACTTTGAACTGGAGTGTGCTCTTGCGGGTGATAAGAACAACCGTTGGAGAGCCATTTTGCAACAAATGAATGCCATTGATTTATATATTCGAGCCATCGCCGCTTCCCCTGAAGAATATGAAAATGATGCAACTATCTTTGGACTCATTGAACGTTATATGGGTTTGGCTCGTATTATTGATGCTTTGTCTTCCATGAATTCTCTTAATTACCGCGTGCAGAATCTAAACCAAGCACTGGAAATGCTGCCGGAGAATCGTTTCACCGTGCGGAAGTGGACGCTTGAAGAAACAGCTTAGGCTTCTTTGCTCGCCATGTATGCGGCGAGATCGATGCAACGGCAGGAATAGCCCCATTCGTTGTCATACCATGACAAGACTTTGACGAGGTGGCCGCCTTGCACTTGGGTTTCGAGCGAGTCGAAGATGCTGGAACGATTGTCGCCCTTGAAATCGGTGGAAACCAAGGGCAGATCGGAGTAGCCCAGAATGCCCTTAAGAGCGCCTTCGCTGGCGGCTTTCATGGCGGCGTTTATGGATTCTTTTGTTGCTTCCTTGTCGACCTCAACCACGAGATCCACGAGAGAAACTACCGGCGTTGGGACGCGAATCGCGATGCCGTGCATTTTCCCTTCCAAAGCCGGAATCACAAGGCCGATGGCTTTGGCGGCTCCGGTGGAAGAGGGGAGCATGTTGAGCGCAGCCGCTCTTGCTCGGCGAAAGTCCTTGTGATCATTATCATGGAGGTTTTGATCGTTGGTGTAAGCATGAATGGTCGTCATCAGACCGCACTTGATTCCAAAATTTTCATGCAACACTTTTGCCACTGGAGCGAGTCCGTTGGTGGTGCAACTGGCGTTGGAAACAATAAAGTCGGTTTTAGGATTGTAGTCTTCGTTGTTCACGCCCATCACCATGGTGCGGTCGATGGCATCTTTGGCGGGAGCTGAAATCATCACACGTTTGGCGCCGGCGGTGAGGTGCTTGGAAGCGCCCTCGCGCGTGGTGAAAGCGCCCGTGCACTCAATCACCAAATCGATTCCCAATTCTTTCCAAGGGAGTTGTTCCGGTTCGCGATTTTGCACCAACTTGTATTCTTTTCCGTCGACGGTGATCTTGCCTTCTTCGCCCTTCACGTCCATGGGGAGCGTGCCGTAGTTCGAGTCGTACTTCAGCAAATGCGCCGTTTGTTCGGCGTTGCCCAAATCATTAATTGCAACGATATCGATTTTCGGATTCACCAAGTTGGCCCGAAAAATCATGCGGCCGATTCGGCCAAATCCATTGATGGCAACTCGCATAGTGGAAGGAAATTAGTATTTAGAAAAATCGTGCCCAGTATAAGACATTCTCAAGAAAATGCTACACGGGTTTCGACGGAGTCTTGCTCAAGGTGAAGTCTTTTCCGGCGAACTGAAGCGGCACGTCTTCAATGGGAATGAACACGCTGGGGTTGGATCTATGAATTTCATTCATAGGCCAGAAGTCGCCTAAACTCGGATGTGTAGGTTCCAAAAGAGCCGTCCAAAATTCATCACCGTAGACATGGTCCCACCAGTAAAACATAAGTTGGCCATATTCCGAGGGGGTAATGATGATGGGTTTTGCCACGTTCCTATTCTCCAACTCTGCATAAAGGTTTTTTGCGAAGAGGTAATTGCCACAGCCGTTAATAATAAGGATGTCCCCACTTGGATTCTTTCCTTTTTTCTCACGCGCAGCTAAAGCATTTGCCAGCTCGGTTAGAGTTATTTTTATTGTTGTTTCCGTTTCCAGAGGAGTCTGTTTTTCGTTTTGCATGGCGCCCTCTATATTGCCGTCACTCAAGAAGAGTGCGTGCTCCCAAGCATGACCGTCAAAAATGAAGGTCATTGGGCTTGGGAAATCTTCTATAGCGTCCAATGCCCGTTTTTTGGTTTTTTTCAGTTCTTCAAGAGTGTTTTTCTCGGCTTTGACGGATTCAAACTGTGTGTTTGGTCCCTGTTTAGCTTTTATTGCTTCTTGCAATGCAGGCTTTCCGAACGCGGCCTTATTCTCTTTGGTGACTTCCGAATGAGAAACCATGAGCACGTTGCTGTAGTAGAAAATTCCAATGTTCTTGTTTTTCTCACGTACCTCTTGGAGTTGTTTGTATGCCCTGTCTACATTCTCTTGACTGGGTTTCAAGTTTTGAGCTAATAAATTTCTGAGTAATAAGATGGCTGTTTGTACAGCAATGGTCTTGTCCTTAATAGGGATCCATTCAAGTTCAATAAGAGGATAAAGAACGATTGCTGGGTCCATCAAAAGTTGGTCGCGACGACGAGAAGGATTCCCATGTGAATTGTTCAATTCTATATCAGGAATTGATTTGAGCAATATTTCCACGGCCTCTTCTCGCTTCGCTTTAAAGTAAACTCCTTTTACTTCCGCTTTTTCTTTTATTTCCGGCCAGTCCTGTCTTTTTTGAATGCTGTATCCACATAAGGCGAAATCCAATAAGAAATCGGGATATTTTTCCAAACCTTCCTTAATGAGGCTTTCTTCGTAGTCCTCAGGGAAGGGTGGTTTGGATCCGTGATTGTAGGAACTGCCGTAAATATTATAGAGGAAAAGAGCTGAGCGGTAGTTTGTTTTAAGCAATTTTTTAGCGGCCCATTTCACCCAAAGTTCGGCATCGGGCAAATCTTGAGTTTCATGGTAGTACAGAATTGCCATTTCAGGATCTTTCTCAATGGCCCTCTGAACCCAGGTTTCGGGCGCTTCAATGTAGTCTTTGTAGCGTTCGTAGCTGAACAGCACGTTCTCATGATTTGATTCCAGCAGTTCTTCCAAGGTGTCGCGCGTCAATTCCCTTATTTCATCTTCATTTAAAAAGGGTTTTAAATGGTGCAGATACGTGGTCCTGTAATTGAGGTTGATATTGATAAATGCCGTTTTTACTGTTTCTCGAAGGCCGGGGATGTCTTTGTAATATTTTAGATAATGCAATTGCAAAAACACGGAAGGATCCTGACCGGCAGCGCGCTCGCAAAGAGACAGGAATTGAGACTCCGGTATTTCGGAGATATCCATGTCGGAACCATACAATACCCATCCATTTTTGGGTCGTGGTAAAGCTCCTTTGACTTGGGGGACTTCGGAAGAAGTTGTACTCGTCTGCCGAGCTTGGAATGCCATAATGTTTGCCAATCCGCTTAGTGCATCTTCATCGCTCAAGGCTTGTCTGAAAGCTTCGTCCCGCATGTTTTCAAAATCCTCAATCAAATCTTTGTTGAAGAACTCGTCCCCCAAAAGCATATGATAGTCTCCATTTTCCAAAGCTTTTTTGTAAGCGTATTCCATGGTTTTTTTGCCGTAGGGTTTTTCTCCCAGTCCAAATTGGTAAGGGATAACAAGAACTTCGTAAGGATTTTTGAACGGATCATCAATACCTAAGAGGTCATCTCCCTCAAGCGGGGGCTGATCGATCATTTGCTTAAAAGCTTCCCACTCCATTTGAACCGATTCACCTTCATTCCCAAAATTAGAGAGGATATCTTCCACCAATTTGTTCACCAGCCTCTGATTCACAAAAAATCTTCGTTCGATTTTTTTTTGCGCAGTGCGGAGTTCTTGGTCAAATAAATTTTTTTCTACTTGAACATAGTCAGGGCCTTCTTCCGGGAAAGCTCGAATAATCACTTTGGCTCGATTTTCAATGGTTTGTATTTGCCAGTATAGCGTGTGTTCCACTTGTTTGCTCAAATCTTCATAGCTGTCTTCGTCTGTTTTGTTTTTCTCGCGGGCATCCACAGCCTGAATGAGCTCATGTGCCGTCTTTTTAAAAGAATCATCCATCGTGTTTTTCTAAAAAAGTATTGAAGGCTTTGAGTGTGCGTTTACCGGTGGTTTGAATGGCTACAATCTCTTGTTCTTTCAGGTGGATTTCATTGTCCAGCAAGTGCTCCAATTTCTTTTTCTGTTCGTTTGGGATTTTTTCAAAATTACCCAAAAGGAACACTTTCTGGTTATTGGACAGATGCATCGATTTTTTGATTTTTTGTTTGAGGTCCATTTTTGTATTTTTTTCTTTACATTATACCATATTTTACTGTTGCCGAACAGGACTGAAGTAGGTGGATTTCAGCCATTTCTCTTCTACGGTTCCGTCGGGTCGAGTGATGCGGTATTTCCAGGCGATCATGCCGCTTCCCAAGCTGCCCACGGCTGCCACCACTTCGTCGGTTTGATTGCTGTGCGTGTAGGGGCCGAAAAGTTCCACTGAGCGTCCGTCATCTTCGCCGTAGAAACGGATCACCGCCTCCATATTTGCTTCTTCTTCGGCAATCATAAGGAGGTAGTTGGGAGTGTCATTGATGAATTTCAAATCTTGTTCACCGGGGAAAACCGTGGCGTCCAAGCCCACGCCGTACATTTCATAGTAATCCACGTAGAGGCTGTGGTTGCGTTGCTCGGTCACTTGCAAGGCCGCGTTCAGCATGGCCCTATAAACGGTGGTGGAAATCTGGCAGATGCCGCCCCCGCGAACCCATTCGGTTTCCGTTCCTTTAAAAATGGCGAGTGAAAATTTCCAGCCCTCTTCTTTGGTGATGGGTCCCAAAAAACTCACGTAAGAAAATTCCGCACCGGGAGGGATGAGGATGCCGTCGTAGCGCTCGTTTAGCGCTTTGCGAACGTTAAATGCCCGTTGGTCGATGGATTTTTGAAAACTCGAGCGGCCTTCCGCCAGAAATTTGAGCGGTCCGAGATCCTTTCCGCTTTCGTTGATTATTTGTCCTTCCAAAATGCGCGTTGCGCCGGTGGCTTCGGTGAGCCCGTTTTGAATCGCGCTCAGGATGAGTTCCTCCGTGAGATCGTTCACCACTTCAATTCCATTTGAAATGTCTCCTTCCAGAGTGGCTTTTGAGGTTTGGCTATCGTCCGCTTCCAAAATACGAATGTTACCCGCCGGGACCTTTGTTTTTGCCGCCGCCGTTTCAAGAATGTAGTTTAAAAATTCTTCCGTAAGAGAAAGGGTGGATGAGGTGTTCACTTTTGTAAGCAGGAGGTCTTTCATTTGGGCGGGGAAGCTATAGGCCTGCTCGCCGATTTTTAAGGTGAATCCGGTGGAAAGAAGAATATCCACTTGCGCTTGAAAGGGTCGCAAATCTTCTTCCGTCACCAAACCTTCCGTGGCCATCCACAGGCTGGCGTACCAAGGGAGGTTTTCGGGAACAAGCGTTAAGCCGGTTTCACTTGTCGTGAAATAAGCGGAAGTCGGGCCGGTTTTACTCCAAGAGGAAGCGGCGTCCGTTCCCAATCCCAAAAGAGGCACAATAAGAAGAAGCAAGCCGGCCAGCTTGGCTATGCTTATTGATAGGCTCACCTTCGGTGAGTGGGAGTGGAGAGTCTTTTTTCGAATTTTCATGGTTGAAGGTGTCGCTAACGCGATGCTTTTTAAGCTACACTTCGTGTAGTGAGCTTAGTGTATGTTTTTATTACGATCAAGCTTCATCCTATGAAAGAAGATCTTCTTCAGGCCGTCAAAACCCTTCACGAAGGAGGCGTTGTGGCTCATCCCACGGAAACGTGTTTCGGTCTCGCCGCCGATATTTTTCAAAAAAGGGCGCTCGGCAAGTTGTATCGTCTTAAAAAAATGCCCTTGGACAAGCCGGTGAGTATTTTGGTGCGCAACTTGGAGGAAGCTCAGCGTTATGGGGAGTTTTCGGTGAAGGCGATTCAACTGGCTTTGAAGTTTTGGCCCGGGCCTCTCACGCTGGTCGTTCCTCGAACTTCCGCTTTGCCTCCGTGGGTGAACTATGGGTACGACACGGTCGGGTTTCGTGTGAGTTCCAAGAAAAAAACCCGTGAGCTCGTGGAGGCTTTTGGCGGACCGCTCACTACGACGAGCGCCAACCTTCACGGCCAGTCCTCCGCTTACGCAGTGCAAGACTTTCTCGATCAAGGGCTGATTCCCGATTTTGTTTTTGGCGGTGGCCGCATCGGCGAAAACTTGCCATCCACTATTGTGGAAGTGCAGGGCGATGTGCTTCGAATCCTTAGACAAGGCTTGGTGAACATTTAAAGAAATTCACCCGCTGAAGAGATTTACCCGCACCTATGCACATTCACGAGCTCGTCGATCAATGATGCGGCTCCTCTTTCGGCGGGATAGCTTCTTAAGCGCCAGTGCTCGGGCGAAAGTTCCTCATTCTCAATGTAGCCTTGGTGAGCCAACCTTTCGTGGGCGGTGCAAAGAAGAT
>MFXB01000016.1 GCA_001787475.1 Candidatus Peregrinibacteria bacterium RIFCSPLOWO2_01_FULL_48_20 | reverse complement strand
CACGCCTACTTGTTCGCCAAACGGGCGCACGAGGGACAGGTTCGAAAAGACGGTAGTCCGTACATCACGCATCCGGTCAGTGCCGCCAAGATTTTGACGGGGTTGCACGTGGATGAAGACACCTTGATTGCCTGCCTCCTTCATGATGTGCCGGAAGACACGGAATACACGCTCAAAGATATCGACCATGAGTTTGGCGAAAAAGTGGAATACTTGGTGGATGGAATCACCAAATTGTCAAAAGTACATTATCGGAACGACATGATGGAACGGCAAATTGAATCGCTTAAAAAAATGTTTATTCACAGCGCGAAAGATCCGCGCATTATTTTGATTAAGCTCGCGGACCGTTTACATAATATGCAGACCATTGATGCGATTCCGAATCCGGAAAAACGAGAGCGCATCGCGCGTGAAACTTTGGAAATTTTTGTGCCGATTGCAAATTTGCTTGGAATTTGGGAACTTAAAAATCAACTTGAGGATCACTGTTTTCACGTGTTGGCTCCGAAAGAATACGAAGAAATCAATCGCATGGTGGAAGCCTCGACTTATAAAAAACAAAACGTGCTGAAAAAAACCATTAAAAAAGTGGAAACCCTTTTGAAATCAAAAAAAATCGAGGATTTTACAATTGAGGGTCGTCAAAAAAATATTTACAGCATCTATAAAAAAATGCTACGAAGCGGAAAAAGTTTTCATGAAATTTACGACCTTATCGGAGTCCGCGCGATTGTGCCGGACATTGGAAGTTGTTACCAAGTCCTCGGTGTTTTGCATCAAAGTTTCACGCCTAAAATCGGGCGTTTGAAAGACTTCATTGCCATCCCCAAAAGCAACGGTTACCAAAGTATTCACACTACCGTTTTCGGTTTGGAAGGCATGATCACCGAGTTTCAAATTCGAACCTACGACATGCACTTGGAAAACGAGTACGGAATTGCGGCGCATTATTTTTACAGTTCCAAGGAACGCAAGAAACAGGAGCAAATGCGAAAAAAACTTACAAAAAAGTACCAATGGGTGCAACAAATTTTGGATATTCAAAAATCCGTATCCAGCAACAAGAAGTTCATTGAAAACTTGAAGCTGGATATTTTTGAAGACCGCATTTTCGTTTTCACACCCAAGGGCGACGTCATCGATCTTCCACTGGGTTCCAATTGTCTCGACTTTGCGTATCAAATTCACAGCGACGTGGGAATGCTCGCGGTCTCGTCTGAAATCAACGGAAAACTGAGTCCACTCACTCATGCTCTTCACAGCGGAGACACCGTTTACATTCATACGTCCGAAGAATCCGATGGTCCGCAGCTGGAATGGTTGGACAGTGTGCATACCAGTTTGGCGCGCACACGCATTCGTGAATTCTTAAAAGAAAAAGATAGAACACTCGTGGTGGAACAGGCCGAAGAATTACTTGATCACAAAATTCACATTTTGGGCTTCAAAGGCGCGGATGATCTCACAAAAGGACAAAAAATCATGGCTTTGGAGCATTTTGAAATGGACAACTGGGAAGATTTACTTTACGAAGTTGGAAACGGAACCATTCATGCTCACGATGTGATTCATGTGCTCTTCACTGAGAAAGAACTTTTTGGCGAAGATTACGCACCAGCAAACGTGAACGCTTACGAGCATTTGCCCAGACGGAAAATCATGGCTTCCTCCCCCGAAAAAGTTCACCACATCCCCATTATGGTGGAGGGTGTAAACCGAATCGGATTTTTGCGAGATCTGTGCAACGAAGTGGCTACCATTGGAATCAACATTGTTATGGTTCGGTCCTTGCCGCGCGTCAGTGCGGACGTTGCTCGCATGGGATTCATTCTTGAAATTGTAGATTTTGCCCAATACGAAATGACGATTGACGCCATTCGAAAAGTGGACGGCGTTTTGGACGTGACTCGTCTAAAAACCGAAGAAGCCATTTTGAACGACACCGAACGGCTGCATCAAATTATCGATCAGAAAATCAGTTAGGAAGCTGGAATTTCAGAGTTTCCTAGTTAGCGAAGCGGAAGTGCATCACGTCGCCGTCTCTGACGGAGTACTCTTTTCCTTCCATGCGGAGTAAGCCTTTTTCACGGGCTTTCACTTCGCCGCGGCATTCCACAAAGTCTTTCCAATCGATGACTTCCGCTTTGATGAAGCCTTTTTCAAAATCGGTGTGAATGACGCCCGCCGCTTCCGGTGCCAGTGCTCCTTTTCGAACGGTCCATGCGCGTACTTCTTTTTCTCCGGCGGTGAAATAGGTTTGAAGTCCGAGGACACTGTAAGCCTCGCGAATCACTCGATGAAGTCCGCTTTCATCCAAGCCCAAATCTTTTAAGTAAGCGGCGGCCTCTTCTTCGCTGAAAGAAACCAAATCGGCTTCCACTTTTGCGGAAATGGGGATGACTTTTGCGCCGGAAGGAAGATCCAGAACTTTACGAAGTTCTTCCACGTTGACAGCGGCCACTTCTTTTTCACCAACGTTCACCAAAATCATAAGCGGCTTCATGGTGATGAGATGCAAGTCACGCAAAAGTAATTTTTCTTCATCGGTCATTGGGACTTGCAGCGCCAATTTCCCCGATTCCATTTCGGGCTTCAGTCGTTCGAGCAGTGCGTTCAAAGCAATTTTTTCTTTGTCGCCCGTACGCGCCTCACTCGCGACTTTTCCAATCCGTTTTTCCAAGGTTTGCAAATCGGCCAAAATGAGTTCCGCTTCAATCACTTCCCTATCACGTTTGGGATCGACCGAGTTATGCACATGGGTCACATTGTCATCTTTGAAATAACGTATCACCTCGGCAACCGCATGGCACTCTCGAATATGAGAAAGAAATTGATTTCCAAGTCCTTCCCCTTGGCTCGCCCCTTTGACGAGTCCTGCCACATCCACAAACTCCACAATGGCCGGAATGATTTTTTGAGGATTGCAGACTTCAGCCAAGGCTTTCAGACGAGGATCGGGCACTTCCACCACTCCCACATTGGGATCGATGGTGCAAAAGGGATAATTCGCCGCCTGCGCCGCGTTGCTCCGCGTGAGCGCATTGAACAAAGTTGATTTCCCCACATTGGGTAGTCCGACAATGGCAATCTGAAGATTCATGAAAAAAGTAGTTGGGTCCTTTTATTTTTTACCAGGGTAGTGAATTCATCGTCCATGGGCAAGTCTTTTGGGATTTTCACATAGGGCAAACAGGCTTTGGCGGCCCGTTTGGCCATGTCGAGAGAAGTGGTGCAACCGATGAGCGGCTTATCAAATTGATTTTGAATCACGCGGAGGTCGCCTTTTACTTTCATGTGGTCCAGATCGATTTCGAAAAGGTCGGCCTTGTCATGGAATTTGCGAAGTTGGCGCACCAGGAGTGCAAAAGTTTCCGGCCGCAAGGTAAGAACACGCTTTTCGCTCATGCCGTCCAAAGGTTGTGGCTTCGCCACGTTATTGCTTAGCATTTCACTTCGTTCATGCTTGATGATAAAGTAAATGCAATGATCAAGCCAGAAGACATACTTGGAAAAGAATGGTTTCAAGAAGCGCTGGGCATCGTACTGGTTGCATTGGTTGCGTTTACCGTTCTTAAGATTGTAAAACGCTGGCTGCACAAGTTGGGAAAAAGCGGCGGACTTTTTTATACGGTGATTCGCATTTTTGTGTGGTCCATTGCCCTTCTCGTAGTGCTCAGCAATTTGGGTTATGACATTTCTTCACTGATCGCAGGTCTGGGGATCACGGGAATCGCGCTGGCTTTGGCCGCCCAAGAAACCTTGAGCAACGCCTTCGGATCTCTGTCCATTTTGATTGATAAGCCCTTCAAAACCGGCGACCCCATTCGAGTGGATAAATATGAAGGAACGGTGCTATCGATCGGGCTCCGCAGCACTCTTTTGGAAACAAAAGAAAAGACCATCGTCAGTATTCCCAATAAAATTGTGGCGTCCAGCCCTATCGAAAATCTAAAAAAATGATTCAAAAATTTGCCGCAAAACTACTCCGTTCCATCCCTTTGACCGCTGATACTTATCAACTGGATTTTGCGTGGGCTTCGGAACCGGTGCCTTACGAAGCGGGACATTTCTTTTTGCTTGAAGTGGAGGATGGCGGAGACAAAGTCACTCGTGCGTATTCCATTTCCAGTGCCCCCTCCGAAAAAGAATTTTTCTCGCTGTGTTTGAAGTTTTTGCCGGGTGGAAGGGCTTCGGAATATTTGAAAAATATGGAAATCGGGCAGGAAGTGCATTTTCAAGGACCCTTCGGGCATTTTAAGCTGACCGATTCCAAAAAAGACATCCTCATGGTGGCCACGGGAACCGGAATCGCGCCGTTTATTGGAATGGTCCCAACTCTTTTGGAACAAGGTTTTAAAAAGAAAATTTCGCTTTATTTCGGAGTGCGTTTTGAAGAAGATTTATTCTATCTCGCGCAGTTCAAAACTTGGGAAAAGAAAAATTCTAAATTTAAATCTTTTGTCACGGTTTCCCGCCCCACCGAAAAATGGAAAGGTTTGAGCGGGCGCGTAACGGAACATTTGGAGCCGCTCGATATCAAAGATTGTGAGGTTTACATTTGTGGAAACGGCGACATGGTGAAAACCGTGAAGGAAATGATGGAAGCCAAAGGCGCTCAGAAGCCCGATCTTCATTTTGAACTTTTTACCGCTATATAAATGAAAAAAATCTTTGTTGTTTTATTTCTTCTTGTTTTTATTTCCGCGTGTTCGCGAGCTCCAAAAGAAGAAAATACTCAAATTTACAGCAACAGCCATTATCAGTTTTCAATAAGTTACCCAGAGAGTTATTTGTATTGCATCAATGATTTTTGTTATAACGATTTGAATGATGATTTGATGACTCTTTTCCTCCTCAAAAACGAAGTGGGAGTAAGAGTGGTAAGTATGATGGTTTACGTCAATCAGACCGGAATGAGCGCGGTGGAGTTTGGCAAACAATCTTTTGAGCTCAATCGTCAATATGGTGGAGCGCTGAAAGAGTTTTATACCGAAGAGGGTGAAATTACATTCGCGGGTGAGAACGCTTATTCCTTTTTAGCCACAAGCGGATTCAAGGAGCTGGGAGCCAGCTTGGGCACGGACGAAAAAGGGTATATGGCTTTGGTTAAGGACTGGAGCACCCTGGAAACGCCCACCCTTAGTTACAGTTTCCCCGGGGAAGAGTACCGA
>MFXB01000015.1 GCA_001787475.1 Candidatus Peregrinibacteria bacterium RIFCSPLOWO2_01_FULL_48_20 | reverse complement strand
ACTCCACAAAAATAAACTCTACCAACGCCGTGCTCAATTTCTTTCCTCTCGAGGATTTTCACCGGACACCATTTACTCGGTACTGGGAGATACTTTATAGTCCCTTTTGGCACTAACAAGCGTTTATGCCCAATTGCAAAAACTACACTCCAGAATCACCACTTAAGGTTTATTGTGAGAGCTGTTATTTGACTTCCACCTACTAGTCATTGTAAAATGCCCTCACATTGATGGAATCAACCTTAAGTAGGCTCTAACCTGCTTCTTTTCCACATCTATAGTATTTTTCTCAACCTTATGCATCAACAATTTATGGCCGCCGTCAGGCAGCTCTGCAACGAAAAAAACCTCCCCGAAGAGGTCATTATGGACATTGTGAAGGCCGCTCTTCGCACCGCTTACCGAAAAGATTATGGGAACAAAGAGCAAAATATTGAAGTGGAAATCGATCCAAAGACCGAAAACGTCACCATCTACATCGTTAAAAAAGTGGTGAGCAAAATTGAAGATCCGGATTCCGATATTTCTTTGGAAGACGGCAAAAAAATCAACAAAAACATTCAAGAGGGAGAAGAAATTCGCATGGATGTAACCCCAATGGCCTACGGACGTATTGCCGCGCAAGCCGCCAAGCAGGTCATCATCCAACGCATTCAGGAAGCGGAACGCGACTTCATGTATGAGACCTTCAAAGATCGCGAAAACGAACTCGTGAATGCGCTCATCCACCGTGTGGACAACAGTCAGGTTTATGTGGAACTTGGGGGAGTGACCGCCCTGCTTCCCGCGCGCGAACAGATTCCCAACGAACAGTACTACGGCGGACAGCGCATCAAACTGTATTTGGACAAAGTGGTCAAAACCACCAAGGGACCGCAACTGCTCATTTCTCGCACGCATCCCAAGCTTGTTGAAAAGCTCATGGAACTCGAAATTCCGGAAGTAAAAGCCGGAACCGTTGTGATCAAAGGCGTGGCTCGCGAACCGGGCGTGCGCTGCAAGGTTGCCGTGATGTCCAAGGACGCTCAAGTGGATCCGATTGGAGCCTGTGTGGGACAAAACGGAGTGCGTGTGCAAAACGTCACGCATGAACTCGCCGGCGAACGCATCGACATCATTCCTTGGAGCGAAGACGCCCAAAAATACATCGCCGAATCTTTGAAGCCCGCAAAAATTTCCAGAGTGGAACTCGACGTAGCCGGGCATTTGGCAAAAGTGTATGTCACGCAAGATCAGCGCGCTCTTGCGATTGGTAAAAGCGGACAAAACGTGCGCCTCGCTTCTCACCTTGCAGGTTGGGAAATCGACATTCTCGACACCACTGAACCGTCCGGTTCAGGAGCTACTGGACGAAGTGCAGCATCAAAAGATGGTGAAGCCGCCCCCGAAATGATCAAAATGGTTTCCGATCTCGACTTGCCCGAAAGTGTAAAAGAAAAACTCACGGCGGTCAGCTTGGAACAGGTTGGTCAGCTCGTCGGTTTGTCGGCCAAAGACTTCTTGCAAGTGGACGGCATCACCGAAGACGAAGCCAAGCAAATTGTGGAGGCGGTGCACGCTCACCGAAAGTGAGGAGCGCAATCCTTTGGTTTTAGGCTTTTTTGTGGTATAATTTAAAGATCAAAAAAACAAAAGTGTTTAACCTCGACGCCTTCATCTTCGGTCTATCTCAATGTCTGGTCATCGGACCCATCTCGCTATTCGCAATCCGAGAAGGCCTCAACCCTCAAAAGGGATTTTGGTTCCAAATGCAGGTCGTTTTGGGGGCCACTCTGGTCGACATTTTTTATTTGCTCGCCTCCTCATACGGCGCGGCCGAGTTTATTGGATACGGACCGGTGAAACTCATCATGTGGATCATTGCGGCCTACATGCTTATGGTCATGGGTTGGCACAGTCTCCACGAAAAACCCGGACGCATGTCTTTTCATCATGTGCACCGCCATCGCACGCAATTTTACAAAACCGATTTTTTTAAGGCCATGTTGATTAACATGGTAAATCCGCTCGCAATTGTTTTTTGGGTGGTGGTTGCCGGTGGACTTTACGCCGGCATGGCAAATGAAATCAGTCCCCTTTTCTTTTCAGCCAACATTGTGGTGGCCGGTTTGATCGGATCTTTGGGCGTGGCCTTTTTGACTCTCTTTATTCGCCATATTTTTCACCAATGGATGCTCCGCAAACTCATGCAGGTCGGTTCCATGGTTTTAATGGGTTACGGCGTTTATTTTTCCTACCAAGCGCTCTTGGAACTTCAACCCTTCGTGGTTGGGATGCTCCAGCTCTAGAAAAAAAGCTGAAAATCTGGTAAAATATAAGGATTAGACGGCAAAGCCGTTCAATAAAAAAATAAATCCACGAATGGCAGACCAAGATTTTATAACTTCTCGGGTTCAAACCGACGGCAAAGCCGCCGCGGCTATGACGACCGGTGGGACACCGCTCACAGCCATTAACCGTGAATTTGAAGAGCGTGCCGTTCAGGAGAGAGCCCAACAGATGGGCATGAACTATGTGGACATCGCCCGCATCCACGTGAATCCGGATCATTTGAAAGTGATCACCGGAAAAGAAGCCGCCGAAGCGCTGATTGTCCCCTTTTTCAAAGTGGGAAAGAAAGTACGTTTGGCCATTGTCCATCCCACAAATCCGGGCACGCAAGCGCTCATCAAAAAACTCAAAGATGACGGCTACGCAATCAACGTGAACCTTGCTTCGGAAACCGGACTGCGCGTGGCGCTCGAAGGCTACAAGCAATTTGAGGGACCAAGTCCCATTGAAACACAAAACATTATCGATGAGGAAAAAATCAGCTCCTACCAAGCCGAAGTGGAAAACTTGGGAGCACTGCGAGAAAAAATTCAAACCGTCACTTCCGAAGAAGCGCTCAACTTTATCAGTGTGGGTGCGCTCAAAACGGGAGCTTCCGACATTCACTACCAGCCGGAAGAAAATCGCGTCATTGTGCGTTTTCGTATCGACGGAGTACTTCAGCAAGTGCTTGAACTCGACCTCACAACCTACGGCTACCTCAGCAACCAACTGAAATACAAATCCGGCATGCGTCTTAACGTGACGAATGTACCGCAAGACGG
Organism: Candidatus Peregrinibacteria bacterium RIFCSPLOWO2_01_FULL_48_20; assembly: GCA_001787475.1. Taxonomy (GTDB): domain Bacteria; phylum Patescibacteriota; class Gracilibacteria; order UBA1369; family 2-02-FULL-48-14; genus 2-02-FULL-48-14. The sequence goes on along the minus strand of MFXB01000015.1, from coordinate 7,172 downwards.
ACGCTACTATTTCAACGTGAACGAACGCAAAGTGGATGTCCGTGTTTCCGCCATCCCAACCGAATATGGCGAAAGTTTCGTCTGTCGTTTGCTCGACTCCAAAAAGAAAAATTTGAAATTTGCAGAACTCGGTTTTGAAGGCCGCAATTTGGAGATTCTAAACAAAGCGCTAAGCATTCCGAATGGAATGATTCTTGTTACGGGACCCACGGGCTCCGGAAAAACGACCACGCTGTACTCGATGCTCAATGAGTTTAACCAGCCGGACAGCAAAATCATCACACTCGAAGATCCGATTGAATACCACCTCACGGGAATCACTCAAAGTCAGATCAATGAAAAGCGCGGTTACACATTTGGCGGCGGCCTTCGCGCCATCCTCCGTCAAGATCCCGACATTGTCATGATCGGAGAAATCCGCGACCTCGACACCGCCGAAACAGCCGCTCAGGCCGCCCTCACCGGACACGTTCTTCTCAGCACGCTTCACACGAACAGCGCCATCGAAACCATTCCGCGTCTGCTCAATGTGGGGCTCAAAGCCTTCATGGTGGCCCCCGCGCTTGGAATTGTGATGGCTCAACGTCTGGTGCGAAAAGTCTGCACATTTTGTGCGGAACAAAAACCCACCACCGAAGCGGAACGCAAAAGTTTAGAAGGCGCGATCGCCCAAATTCAGTTGGTTAATCCAGAGCTGAAACTCGCCGTTCCCGCCACACTTCCGCACGCTCCCGGTTGTGACAAATGCAGCAAAACCGGTTACCTCGGCCAAGTCTCCATTGCCGAAATGTTCATCAATGATGATGAACTTAAAGAAGCCATTCTCGCGGAAAAATCCGTTACCGAACTTTACCGCATTGCCCGACGCAAAGGCATGCTCACCGTCGGTGAAGACGGCGTACTCAAGGTGCTTCGCGGCGTCACCACGCTCAGCGAAGTCGAACGCGTCGCTGACATTGCTGCCACCACTGTGGAAAAAAATCTCAACAAAGCCGGATGGACTCTCACCCCTGCGGAAGAACCGCATAACGCTGTTCCAGAGTGAATCGAATGAGCCCTTTCATTTCAAGCGCCCCTAAAATTTCATAGAGTTCCCGTAACGAAGAAAACTTTTCCCCCAGCTCCGCCGGCGACCGCGGCGCCTTTTGGAGCTCCGCAAAAATTTCCGCCGCCAAGCCATCCAAAATCACTTTCCTTTTAGTCCATCCCACGCCCAACATTTCAGCCACTTCCTTCGGACCCGTCACCAGAGCCGCTCCGGCTTGAATCAAAGCATTCGTTCCCTCGCTTTTTTCGTCGGTGATGCGTCCGGGCAAAGCCATCACTTCGCGCCCATACTCCAGAGCATGTTTGGCGGTATTGCGCGCCCCCGATTTAAACGGAGCCTCAATCACCAGCGTGCCTTTACAAAGCCCCGCAATAATCCGATTTCGCACCAAATAATCACTCTTGAAATATATTTCGCCCTGCGCTTTCTCACTCAAAATAAGCCCGCCCTTCTCCACGATTTTTTGTGCCAATCCCCGATGCCCGCTCGGTTCCAACTCTTCAATTCCTTGCGCCACAACCGCAACGGTTCCACCTTCTCCTTCCAGAGCACCCAAATGCGCCGCTTTATCGATCCCAAAAGCCAGTCCGCTGACAATACATACTCCTCGCTCGCTGAGTTCCTTCGCAAAACGAAACGCCTGCGTTTCCCCATACGCACTCGCCCTTCGCGTGCCCACAATCGCACAGAGGGGACGCTCCAAAATTTCCAAATTCCCCCAATAATACAGCACCCGCGGCGGATCAAAAATTTCCTTCAAAAGTTGTGGATAACTTTTGTCGCCCAAATGAACATTTTGTACTTTCATAAAAAAATAAGGTTAGAGCTTTCCACTCTACACCTTTCGACCTGAAATTTTCCTGAAATAATCCTGAAATTTTCCTTAACAAGAATGCACCGTTCCGCCAATTTGAACAAAGTTCGGAGTGGGACGCGGCGCCGGCTTCCACTCTTTAATCATGCAGCTTTCCAACTCCCGGAGCTCAATGAATCGTTTTTCCCGATGCCGTGTGAGCTTCGAATAGTCGTATAAAGCTTCATCGTATTTTACAACAAACTCCAACCACCAATCGGGCAATTCATTTTTGATTTCCTCATAAATTTCCGTGGCTTGCGCCGTGAATTCCTTCGGCACCCACCGCGTCATCGGACAGCCCTTTTCATCAAGATAAACCGCCGCCTTCCCGTTCACCAAACTCACAATCACCGGATACAACAAGCAGCGAGTCAGTTTACAATTCGAATCCTCCAACTCACAGTGATAACTCGCATTTAAAAAAGGACAAACTCCCGCTTTCATTATAAAAATGTGCTGCCCCTTAAAAACAATCGTGTTGCAAAATTTTTCTTTAAACGCCATCAAATCCATGCCGAGTTTTCCCGCCACAAATTCAATTTCTCCCGGCAAAAACAAAGTGATTTGATTTTTCTCGCAAGAGCCGCCGCACGCCGTACACAAACCCAGCATTACGCCATTAAAATTTTTATGAATCGATTCGAAATCAATCGCCATTTATTGGATAAAACCAATCGAATAAAATTCAATAATTGGTTTATTCCAAAAAATTCAGAATGACAAGAGATTTTTTTTCGAATTTTAAGCCACTGAATATTCCATGAGAACAACCGGAAGTTTTTGCCCGTTTCTATCCACCATGCTCTTACTTGTTTCAATAAAACCGCACTTTTGATAAAACGCCGCGGCATTGAGGCTGGCCTCCACTTTAATCATCCGATGGTTTTCTTTTTTCGCCATTTCCAAACCAACCTTTAAAAGCGATTTTCCAAATCCTTTCCCATGAAACTTCGGATCCACAAATACCGCTAAAATTTGCCCGGGCACCGCATGCCCGAACCCAAGCACTTTTCCTTCGATTTCCTCAACAAACATTTCATCATTTTCGATTCCTTCCAAATATCCCTCCGCCGACCGCTTCGCGAGCCAGCCCTTTATTTGTTCGTCCGTGTAAAACCCTTTGCACGCCACTTTTACAGCTCGCATGTGAAGCTCATGCATTCCTTCCGCATCTTTTTTCGCCGCTTTTCTAATCATAAGATTCAAAAGTACTATTTTCCCAAATCGAACCCGTCTCCCTTCATCGTCACACCGAGTGGCTTCACCACCACCTCACGCGCTTCCGCCGCCTCAACCTTTCCGGCCACGCACGCTTTCAAATTCAAACCCTCGGCAATCCCAACCACCTTTTCTGCATCTTCTCGACTGTGAACATATAAAGCGAGCCCAACACCATAATTGAAAGTTCGCAGCATCACTTCTTTCGAAAGTCCGGACGTCTCTTCCACAAACGTAAAAATCTCCGGCACCGGAAGCACCTCCTCCACAACGTACCTAAAAGCTCCTTTCGGCCGCATCAATTTTTGCCAACCGTGGCCGGTAATGGGCTCAACATTCGAAGGCTGAATGCCGGCGGCCATCACGGCTTGCACGAGCGGCGTGTATAAATGTCCGGGCTGATTGATCGCTTCCCAATACTCCATTCCACCGGGCAATTTTGTGCGGTAGCCCTGTGGCAAACGCGTCGCCAAATCACGCAAAGTCGTGAAGCCGTTTTCGTGCGGACCGCTGCTTTCCACAAAAACAATAAAGTCGCCGGCGCGAAGTTCCGAAGAATCCACAGGCCGCGCTCCCGCCGGAACCACGCCCCAAAGAGCACCCGCAATATCCAATTTGCCTTCCACGATTTTCCCCTTCAGCTGAGGCGTTTCCCCGGAAAAATAAACGCAGCCAACTTTTTCACATCCCGCGACAAAGCCATCTAAAAACCCCCTCATAAATTCCTTGGAAAAAACTGCTTCCACCGTCGCCGACGGCAAGTACAAAGAAATCAAAACCGTTTGCATACCGGCCGAAGCCGCGTCATTCGTCAAAACCGACATCGTTTTCCCACCGATATTTTTCCAAAATCGCACGAGCTCTTCCGAAGTCAAATCATCCGGACGCGCGTCGTCCGCCGTGCCGAGACCTTCCGGCAACAAAGTCATATACAAAGCTTCTGCGCCGGCAAAAGCCTTCAAGTCCAAAGCAAAAACATTGGCGCTGCCGCCGAAATCGCCAGGCATAAATCCAAACTGCGCCGCAAAATTTCGAGTTCGTTTCCCAGCCTCAATAAAAGCATTTTTTGCGCGGTCGAGAGCCGTGTAATCGACGCGGTCAAGCATTTTTCGAGAGTTTACGGACTGAGAAAAAATCGCAAATGGCTTTCTCCGTTCCAAAAGCAACACGTTCGCCTTTGCAGTCGGGGCAGGTGTACTCGTACTTCGTTCCTTTGCGTACGCCCTCGACGATTTTCTTGCAGTCTCGACAGTAAAATAGAATCTCAGTGGTCATATTTTGTAGCTCGCCCTCGGCGAGTATTAATTATCAGAATTATCATCGGATGCGCTGCCGGCTCGTCCAAAAGCGCTCCCCGCACCGCTGCCCCACAAATTATTTTGCGCGTTAGAGCTGTAGCGTCCTTGAGAGCGCATCATTTTGTATCGGGTGCGTGCGTCCAAGGTGAGAGGATCCACCGTCGGTCGAGCCGCCATCCCTGTCACCGGTACCGAATAGCTCGGCGTACTCACCGGAGTCACCGGCGCAGCCGCCTCCAAAACATCCTCCACATTGTCGTTTTCCTCATCTTCTTTTCTTCGAGCCATCCATCCTGCAATAATCATCAGCCCGATCGACGCGAATGCAAGCACCATCCCAAAGCGAGTCGCCTTGCTGCTCACGGCCGCTCCAAAATCCGGATGATAAAATATCGAATTCGCCACCAAAAGGAGCAAAAGCGCTTGTCCACCCAAAGTCATCGCCGTGGACCCGCCGCGTTTCCGCAAATTAAAGAATTGTCGTCCCATCAGCGGGAAAAACATATTGAAGAAACTCACAAGTCCGCACCCCAGCACTAAAAGCCCGATCACAAAGAGCGGACCTTGAATTCCCAAGTAAGTGGCGCCCACGCCAAAGCTGTTTCTAAGATCGTACCAAGGCAAAACCGTGCTCACCGCAAGTGCCGCACTGCCCGTTAAAATAGCCTTCTTCATGAGAGGAAGACGTAGAAAGCCTTGTTTCACTCGTTGAGTTAGCGACATAATGCAGGGGAAAGTATTTGCAATCTATCAAATTGAGCCTCTTATGGCAATAAAAAGCATCGGCATCGATATCCGTGACGCGCACGAAAAAGGAGCGGGGAAGTCCCGTTACGCTCTTGAAATCACGCGGGCGCTACTCGCTGAAGGCGAGCTTAAAAATGTCCACTTCGTACTTTTCACTAAAAGACCAAATCCGCATTTCCCTTCCGGTCTGCAAGTTCTCATTTCCGGCCGCGGCCCATTTTGGCATCTCAACCTTCGCCGCTACCTTCAAAGTCGTCCCGTTGATTTTTTCTTGGCGCCCACCAGCTTCATTTACCCGGCCATTGCCCCGAGCTCCCAAAAAACCGCCCTCGTCGTCCACGACCTCATCGCGTTTCTTTATAGTAAAACTCACGCTTGGTTTCCCACCTGGGTTGAACGCCTCACGCTTTCGCGCGCACTCAAAAAGACTCGATTGATCATTTGCGTCTCCCGTCACACCGCGCACGACCTCGCCACCCTTTTCCCAACGCTCAAAAAACCAGTCCTCATCGCTTCGCCAGCCACCAATCTCCGCCCCACAAAATCGCAAAAACTTGATCTTCCTTCCCGCTTTCTTCTCGGCGTTGGCACCCTGTCTCCGCGCAAAAATTTTCAAGCCCTTTTCGCCGCTTTCTCTCGCCTCGCGCCCAAACACAAAGACCTTCACGTAATTATTGCCGGCGCCAAAGGATGGAAAACCGCCCGAATCCTCCGCGCCGTCCCCTCGGCCCTCCGTTCTCGCATTCATTTTCTCGGCTACGTTTCGGAGCCTCAACTCTGCGAACTCTACTCGCGCGCCGCAATGCTCGTTTGCCCATCGGTTTACGAAGGATTTGGGATTCCTCTTCTCGAAGCCATGGCGTGCTCTTGCCCCGTGGTTGCCTCCAACCGAACCTCCATCCCCGAGGTTGTGGGTGACGCCGCTCTCCTCGTCGATCCTTCAAATACCCCCGCCTTCGCGGATGCCATTGAATTCATGCTGGGTCCCAAAGTACGCGCCACGTACGTTCATCGCGGTCTCAAACGCGCCCAATCTTTTTCTTGGGAAGAATCCGCCAAACACATCCTTGCGGAATTTTAATAAAATCGATCCGTGTCGTCCCCATCGATTTCCACCACACGCTCACACTCATCTATTCCAATAGTAAGATTCGAACCGCCCTCCCAATCGGGACAAAACGCCACACATAAAGGGGCCGTTTCGGGAATTCCAAACTCGGCACAGTCGGTCACAATATCCACTGCCGCCAACAACTCTTTATTCACCGCCGTGCCCACCGTTTCCTCAGCCGGAAACGCGAATCCCACCAAGCGATGCTGTACCATATCCTGTACTTGATCCGGCTCAAGATTTTCAAGATGCTCGGGATCATAGGCCACATAAGGTTGCAAATGGCACTCAAGTTCACCTTTGTTCCCCGTATAAGCGGAATAAGCTCCTCGAGTAAGCGCCACTTCATCGCTAAAAGACAGTCCGCTGATATCCTCCATTTTCGCGGCACACGCCATAGGCTCCACCGAAGTGGCATCCTCCAGCCGTGGCGCACAGCCACTGACCAAGCTTGCTACCGCCAATGGCGCCCAAACTCCGGCAAAATTTTCGAGATTTCCCATAAAAGAAAACGAACAGGACACAGAGGATAACACCTTTTATGGAATCTGTCAACCAAAACCAACTTTAAGGCAATCCACGTCTATAGCCCACCACTTTCCCATCTACGGCATGAGCAATTTGATGATGTTCTCGGCACAGCGGCGCCAAATACTTGGGATCATGCGTGTGAGCCAGGCTGAACCTTTGCGTATGATGAATTTCCTCCGCTTTTTTCAGGCAGGTTTTTATGGAACATTTTTCTCCATATTCTTCTTCGAGGAGTCTTTGAGTCGCCACTGTCATGTACCTGGAATCCGTCCTTTTTGCCTTTTTGGAAAGCGCCTCTTTCTTTTCTTTGATTTTTTCTTTGCGCTCTTTTAAAAGCCCGACCAGCAGCTCATTCACATTTTT